>JAHDOX010000016.1 GCA_018434645.1 Synergistales bacterium
AAAGGCGCGAGCGTCTGTGGCATAATATGGTCACCTCTCTGGTGTGGGTTGTGTTGCCTAAACAAAACCTTACCCCTTGCCGACGCGAGGGTCCAGAGAGGTTTTTCATGTCTTTTGGTCACTGCTCCATTTTCTGGTGCTTCATAAAACCCAAAATCACAGAAATCTTTCAGGCCTGGTTTCGTCCGGCCACTTTCCACCCGCAGGGTGTGAGCTCTCGTTCCCGCCAACCCTTGATATAACCGGTTTCCTGCCTAATGCTTTCGGTTAACCTGCGGATTGAGGGTGATTTTAAAGAATAAAAAACGTTTTTAACTTGACTGCTTTTCACTATCACTGTAAACTTTTTGCAAAACGAGCAAAAGCCAAGCCTATTCGAGGAGATGTGGATTTTATTTAAGCCACTAAACAACACTCATTGACGTTTCCATGCTGCAGATGTATAAAAGCATAGATCACCCGCGATTATTTATCAATTTTTTTTATGCTTCTTTTTTGAGTTGTCCTCTTCAAAGCCTGGACTGCAATAAAGGATTAAATTAATATCTACGATGTTTCAAGAAGAAGCCGGAAAGGATGTCTCTAATGAAAACAACGGAAGCGCTTTTGGCGATGCTGAAAAAATATGATGTCGAATACGTGTTCGGGCTTCCGGGGGAAACGACCCTCGGTCTTTATCACGCCTGGGAAAAATTCGAAGGCATAACCCATGTAATGGCCCGGGACGAGCGACACGCGGTCTTTATGGCCGACGGATACGCAAGGCTCTCGGGAAAACCGGGAGTATGCGAGGGACCCAGCGTCGGGGCCACCCATATGATCCCGGGCGTGGTGGAGGCGCTCAAATCATGCGTCCCGCTTATCGTCCTCACCAGCGACGTCCCCCTGCACTCCGAAAAACACAACATGCTTACGGCCTTCGACCAGACGGCCCTGTTCGAAAACATGACGAAAGAAACGCTGACCGCCACAAGGGGCGACGAAGTGCCCTTTCTGGTCCAGAGGGCTTTTAGGGTCGCCACGACCGGCTGTCCGGGGCCTGTCCACCTGAGGTTACCCATGGACGTCCTCGAGGAGGAAATCTCAACCAGCCTTCCTCCTGCCCAAAAAGCTTTTTCCACCTATCCCGGAACGCGACCTGCCGCCGATCAGGGTTCTATCGCCGAAGCCCTGCAAGCCCTCGCCTCGTGCGAAAGGGGCGTCATGATTTGCGGGCAGGGTGTCCTGGCGTCAAGGGCATGGGACGAGGTCGCGGAAACGGCGGAATATTTCGGTCTCGCCGTAGGAACCACCATCAACGGCAAAGGCAGCATCGCCGAAAATCACCCTCTTTCCCTGGGTGTGACAGGTTCAAGGGGCAGCTCGGCCTTTTCCAACTCCTTCCTCGAGGAAGCCGACCTCGTATTTTTCGTGGGAAACAGCACCGATTCGGTGGGAACCGACGGAGGCACTCTTCCCGGGGCCGGTTCGGATGCCCGGTTCGTTCACCTTAATCTGAACGAAAGGGATCTTGGTAATGCCTACGGTAACGGTGTGCTTCTTCATGGGGACGTAAAGTCGACCCTCCGGGCTCTTCTTGATATGGCCAGGCAAAACCGCCTTGTGCCTTCTTTCGACATGAGACCCGTTGTCGCAAAACGGCGCGGTGCCTTTTCGGGCAAGAAAAGGAGCGGGAACCTTCCGGAAGGATTGCTGGATCCCTTACAGGCAGTCGAGGCGATTACCACCGCCATGCCCCCGGATACTGTAATCGTCGCGGATCCCGGGATGAGCGCCGTCTATCCGGCTGCCTTCTGGAAAGTCCCGTCGGCGGGAAGGCGTTTTGTGACCAACTATGCCATGGGGGCTCTCGGCTACGGGCTTCCCGCTGCACTGGGCGCTTCCTTCGCTCTTCCCGAAGAGGCCACTGTGCTGAATATGACCGGTGACGGAAGTTTTGGTTTCGTGACGGGAGAACTGGAAACGGCCGCGAGGCTTGGCAGGAACGTAAAAATCGTCCTCTTCAACAACAAAAGTTATGGCTGGATTCGGGCCACAAACCGCTTCAGCTATGGCGGACGGAACTTCGCCACCGATTTCGTCGAGGTAGATTACGTGAAGCTGGCGGAAAGCTTCGGGCTCCCGGCCTTCAGGGCCGATTCGAAAGACTCGCTTGACGCGGTACTGCCCTCATTCTTCCGCACGAAGGGTCCGGCCCTGCTGGAGTTGTCCGTACCACCCGAGGACAAGTGCATCCCCCCTGTTCCCGAGTGGGCGAAAAAAGCGAAAAAACTCGGTATGGAGTGTCCATATTGGAGATAAAATCCGCCCTTTTCCAGCTTTCAGGACTGATGCAAAAAGGCCTCGTCGGGAGGAAGGAACAATGAATGACTTCTCCACCCGGAACAATACGCTTCACTTGGCGCTCAAGGTTCTGGGAAGTTCATCCGAGCCCATCGGTGCGGGCGCCCTTGCCCACACCCTCGGCAAAATGGGCTATCCAGTCAGCATGGCCACTGCAGGACGCATCCTCCAGGACCTTGACGAAAAAGGATACGTCGAAAAGATCAGCAACAAGGGGAGAATTCTTTCACCGAAAGGGCAGGAATACGTGCAGAAGCTGGAAGAACAGGGGAAGGGGCTCAGGCTCGCCCAATCCCTTTTGGAAGAACTTTACATGCGGGCACCCGAGGATTTGCTCAACATCCTTGTCGCCCGCCGGGCCATAGAGCGAGAAACGGCCAGGCTGGCGGCGCTCAACGCCACAGAAGAAGACCTCACGGAAATCAGGGTCTTTGCAGAAATTCTTGACAGCAAGCCCGAAAAAGTTCCCAGCATCGCTGTGGTGGACCGGTTGTTCCACGAGGCCATCGCCAGGGCCGGCAAGAACAACGTGCTTCTGACGACGTTGAAACTGGTGCGCCAGGATGTCCACATACAACAAGTCTTTGCGCTGATACGCCAAAGGGAGGGGCGCATACTGGGCGGAGACCATATGCCCATCTACGAGGCCATTGCCGGAAGAAACCCCGAGGCGGCGGAAAGGGCAATGTTGGTACATATCGACAATATCATCGAAGACGTGGAGCATTACTGCCGCAACGGCGATTTTTCCCAAAAGGATCTTACAGCTGATTTTCCGGACGGGGGTCCTGAGGTTTCCTTTTGAATCACACCCCCCCGAAGAATTTCGACTCGCTTTCAGGGGAAATGCACTTGCACATTAAAAGCGATTCCATAGTGCAGCACCGCTATACCAGGTCGGTCTCTGTCACCGGCGCTTTTGCATCCGCTGCTTCTGTATCGGCACAGAGAAAATCCTCTCCGCCTGAAGCTACTTTAAACGCCGCATCCGGAACCAGGCCGGCGAGGGGGATCTCCATGGCTCCTACGGCGACTTTCTCCTCTCCTACGGGCAATTCGATTATCTTGTTCCCTTCGGGGTTATGAATTTTCCCCTTGCCGAGGAAAGTCAGGTCGCCTTCGGTTCCCACCCTGTTGACTCCTACCACGAAAAGGCCGTTTTCGACGGCTCTTTGCCGATATTGGATATCCCAGTCACGCTCGTACTCGATGTTCCAGGCCGCGGGCGCGAAGACGATCTCGGCACCCTTGAGGCTCAATTCCCTGCAGGCTTCGGGAAATTCCATGTCATAACACACGAGAACGCCTATCCTGCCGAATTTGGTGTCGAAAACGGGGTATTCCGTACCTTGCGCGAAATACAGGTTCTCCAGGTCCCAAAGATGCGTTTTGGCGTAGCTCCCGATTTCCCTACCCTCGTCGTCGAAAACCTGCACGGAATTATACATGGGCCCCCGCCCGGAGCGTTTGGAGGCGAAGGGGGCTATCAGGTGGACCTTGTTGCGTTTCGCGGCTTCGGACATCCTTTTTTGAATGTAGCCGTAATATCGTTCGCTCAGATCGATTATGCTACGGCCAAGGATGTTCATGTTGTAGCCTGTGGCGAAAAGCTCAGGCAGGCACACGAAATGTGCTCCTTCTTTCGCCGCCTTTTCAATGAAAGCCACGGCCTTTGCGGTGTTGGATTCGACTTCTCCCAAACGGGAATCCATCTGCACGATTCCCGCATTGATCCTCTGCTTCATACAAGGCGCACCTCCTTGTCGATGTTTCGATGCATACTTTGACCAACGCTTCGGTATCACGGAAGCTAAAGAAGTCACCTTTCCCGTTAC
>JAHDOX010000147.1 GCA_018434645.1 Synergistales bacterium
CTGCCGGGATGGGCTTGCCTCCCCGGAAAAACCCCGGTGCCTATGTCCTGAAGATGTTTCTTTGGCATCACTCCCTCATGTGGTGCAGGCGAAGCAGCTCCCAGTGAGAGTCCTCGAGCATCCTGCCTATTGATCCGGCAATCCTCAGGATCACCTGACCGGCATGACGTACGATACGCGCTGGTGCGGTGTAGATGGTCGCCAACAGATGCTTCTGGTGATAGCGTGACCAGCCCGGCGGAAGCACGTGGTGCGTGACAAGCCGCTGCAGGTTGAAGGACAAGACCGACAGGTACCACCATGCAGCGTTGGCTTCAAAGCTGCCCGTGGGGACGTGCCCTCCGGCCAGGTCGCGCTTCAAGACGGCGTGGATCTCTTCGGACTTCCCGCAGCGACCTCGATGCCAACGGATTACTTCATCACCAGGTTCAGCAAGATTGTTGGTGACGATGAGAAAGGTCTTCCACACCTTGCCGCCAAGAACCATCAGGTGAAGCTTCTTCAGGTTCGGGTTGTCCGCTTCAAGTCCCTCTATCTCAAGCTCCATCTGGCGCGCATCGCTCTCTTTCGCTTCCGTCAGGCCTTTGACTTCCTGACGGATGGCTATGTAGCGTACCTCCTTGTCCTTTTTGGAAAGGCACAGCCTGTTGGGTACGATGTTCACCTCCGCCCACCAGCTGTCTTTGTCGTATCGCTTCCACGCTCCCTCGGGGATCTTGCGAAGGCTCCGCCGAAACTCACTGTACATGGGAACCGAGATGCAAAACCCTATTACGCCGTAGGGGCTTTTACCTTCGTTGCAGTAGCGGATGAGCTCCCTGTCGTATCCGGCGCTGTCGGCACGAAGCTTCACCTGCTTTACGCCTCGGGGAAGGTGTTTGAGGCTGCGGCGAAGGAGGCCCAATTGGTCCTTGCGGGGTGATACGTTGCCGGTTGTGTATTCGCTGTTAAGGATCATGTCTTGCTCCGACCAGTAGACGTTGAAGGCTTCGTTGGAGCGTTCGCTCTTGTAGTTGCAGGGCGCTCCGCCTCGGCAGGTCGGTATGAAGGTGGCGTCCATATCGAGGGTGGCGATCTTTTGCACCTTGCGCTCCTGGATGTAGTGAAGGGGTCCGTAGATCAATTCCTTGACGGACCGAAGCGAAGCTTTGCTTTCTCCCACCTCGTGAAGCCATTTCCGCAGGGCCGGCGGGGAAGGAAAGGCGGAATCCATCCTGCTTCTACGGCCGTGGTGGGCCTTCATGCTGCCGCAAAGGTCGCCGAGGGCCTTGTCGTCCCGAAGGTGCTCGACGTCGTCGCAGCTCGCTAGTCCAAGCAGATTCAGCAGGATGACGGTCAGCACGTGGTCCGCATCGTCGTAGCCCCTGTTCGGACGTCGCCTGATGGAACGGGAAGCCTCGTGAAGCCCCGTCGCGTAAAAGGCTTCCAGCAGAAGAGCCGCACCGCCCCTGGCTGTTACGGTCCCTGTAGATGTCGTGTGCTCAAGGTGGAAAGGCGCAAGCGTCTGTGGCATAATATGGTCACCTCTCTGGTGTGGGTTGTGTTGCCTAAACAAAACCTTACCCCTTGCCGACGCGAGGGTCCAGAGAGGTTTTTCATGTCTTTTGGTCCCTGCTCCATTCCCTGGTGCTTCATAAAACCCAAAATCACAGAAATCTTTCAGGCCCGGTTTCGTCCGGCCACTTTCCACCCGCAGGGTGAGAGCTCTCGTTCCCGCCAACCCTTGATATAACCGGTTTCCTGCCTAATGCTTTCGGTTAACCTGCGGATTGAGGTCGAGCAGCAACTCTTGCCATGAGCTCCATTGTAGTCAAGATTCCAAATGTCTCGTACATTTCCTCTATCCGTAAAAATAAATTATTCTTTTGTCCAACCAGTATCACTTTTGGGGGGCTGCTTCCACAGTACGCCTGTTGGGAGACGCATTGAAATGTCCTATACTTCAGGAAGCCTTGTTATCTTGTTATATCGAAAGATCTATTTGTCGGGAGGTTTTGGTAATGAAGATGTCCAGACTTTTCGCACCGACGATGAAGGATTCCCCCAAGGGGGTTTCTGACCCGGTACTTAAACGACTTGTACGCGGTGGCTATGTGGCGGCCTTGGGGCTCCCGGAAAAGCTCTTTTTGTTCCCCCTTGGCATGCGCCTTTGGGAAAAAACATCTCGCGCGGTGGAAGAAACGCTTCTTTCGTCCGGGTTTCAGGCTCTTCGTATTGATGAGATGGAAAGGAATCTCGTCAATCTGGCGTCCGGTTTCATTAAAAGCTACCGCCACCTGCCTTTGCGTTTTTATCAGAAAAACCGGCATGGTTTCAGCATGACTGGACTGGAAGAGGATGTAAAATCAGCGTCCGGCTATATTCCCGCCCTTCTTGAAAATTTGCGTTCAGCTCTTTCCACCAAGGGGAAAGAAGCGCTTTACGGACAAACTGTTTCTGCCGACGGTCTGGAAAGTTTCGTGGCTTTGACGGTCCAAAGAAGCCTCCCCTGGGCGCATGGTGGATACAGGTGTGTTTCCTGTCACTGGTGCGGGGATGAAAACTCGCCCATCCACGGTCCGGTCGATGTTTATAAGGGATTTCCCGGGACCGTTGAGGCTGTCGACACACCCGGCGCTGACACCATAGCAGAACTGTGCAGACAACTCGGCGTCGGCGCCGACAAGACCCTCAAGACAATGTTCTATGCTGCGGAAGGCAAAAAGGGCAAGGAGATAATTGTGGTGCTGGTAAGGGGTGACCACAGGATCAGCGACGCGAAAGTCATGAAAGCCCTGGGTGCCTCTTCCCTCAGGTTCGCGGATTCCCTTGAAATAAGGGAGACCGTGGGGGATCTGGCCGGCTATCTTGGCCCCGTCGGACTGCCGAAAAAGCTGAAAGTCATCGCCGACCGGCACGTTGAAGGAGTCATCAACGTCGTCACCGGAGCAAACGAACCGGGCAAACACCTCGTAAACGTTTGTTGGGGACGTGACTTCGCTGCGACCATGGTAGAGGACCTGATATGTTTCGAAAAAGACGGCTCCTGTCCCCTGTGCGGTGCTTCCATAGAAGAGACCTCCCTTTCGAGGGTAGTTACTGCAGTAGTGCCGGAAGAAATCCTGCCGGAAGATTCGGAAGTCTCCTTTCAGGCTGCCGATGGTTCTAAAAAGCGCCCAGCCCTTTGGTCGGGCCGTGTGGATATGGACGCAGCCTGCGTGGCACTTGTTCCCCAGGAAGGTCCTTTGCCACTTCCTTTTGCGCCGTTTAAAGCCTCGGTGGTAGTGGCCTCCATGAAAAACGGCGATGCAGTGGCTGCCGCCGAAAAGATCACAGGGAAGCTCGAGAAATCGGACGTCGACGTGCTCTGTGATGAGCGCGACGAGCGGGCGGGAGTCAAGTTTTCCGATGCGGAACTGATTGGCTTTCCAGCGGTTGTCGTTTGCGGGAGAGATGCCTCAGAAGGAAAAGTCGAGTTGCGGCTTTCGGGAAAAGGAAATGAGCTGGTTACGATCGACGAGGTCTGTTCACGTATAATCGAATTTCTTTCTGCTTGAATGTCGTAGGATCAAAATAAGCGCTTTTACCTATACCGTCCAGGGTATCATGGTTATACTTCTGGCATGAAGATGACAGATCCGGAGGTGGACGAAAATGGGTAAAAGGATAGTCCTTCTGGCAATGGCAGGTATACTGGTTCTTTCGGCCGCAGCATTCGCTCACGGCGGATGGGGAGGCAGAGGCGGCATGCATTACGGAGCCTGGGGCAGTCAGGCTCTTTGCCCGGGTTACGGGTACGGCCCAGGTTACGGTTCCGGTATGATGTGGGCGGCCCCAAATGACGGTCGTTGGCAGAGGTTCAGGCAAGGGCAGTTAGGCCCAAGAAAGGGTTATGACAGCGATAGGCGGGTGGAATTTCCCGAAGAGATTACAGAAAAAATGAGGGCACTTCAAAGGACGCACCTTGAAATACGCCTTGCCCTGACCGAAGATAAGCCCGACGCGCAAAAAGCGAGACAGCTTTTCGAAAGATCTCAGGAGCTTCGTAATGAACTTGCACGCTGGCGTTTTGAACGCTTCCTCGCAAATCTGGAGGAAACCGGGTAAGATGGATTAAACCTTTACGTAAACGACAAGCACTCTTGTGCGGATGACCTGAAATGAGGGAGGGGAGAAGTCCTCTCCCTCATTTTTATTACCTATACTGAGGTCCGACATAAAGGAGAAACCACCTGCGCATACCATGAAGGGGGAACTTTCCGAGTCCGGGGATGCCCTCAAAAAATGAGACGTAAAGGGCAGCGGGATACGTTATGAAGTCAGAGGCAGAAAAACGGTAAAAAAAGGCGATAAATACAATAAAACAAGAATAATTGGGAATAGATAAGCTCGAAGAATTTGCTTGTTCTTTACTGACCTTTATAATAAACAACGTATTGGTCAAAATAGGTCAATATAAAAACAGGAAATTTCCCCGAAGGAGGGATATGAGATGGGTCGGACAGTTGGAATCGATCTTGGAACGACCAACTCCGTCGTGGCGTTTATGGAAGGTGGACGTCCGACGGTTATTCCAAACGCCGAAGGCGGCAGGACCACGCCGTCGGTAGTGGCGTTTGCAAAAAACGGGGAACGCCTCGTCGGAACTCTGGCGAAACGTCAGGCCGTCTTGAACCCCGAAGGGACGATCTATTCCATAAAGCGGTTTATGGGCCGCAACTACAACGAAGTGGCGGAAGAGATGAAAATCGTTCCTTATAAGGTGGTGGAAGGCCCCAACAACTCAGTGCGTGTAGTTGTAGGCGACAAGCAGTACGCTCCTGAAGAGATCAGCGCCATGATACTGCGGAAACTGGTGCAGGACGCGGAGGCATACCTGGGTGAAAAGGTGACCGACGCCGTAATCACGGTGCCGGCGTACTTCAATGACGCCCAGCGCCAGGCGACGAAAAACGCTGGTAAAATTGCCGGTCTTAACGTGCTGCGGGTGGTCAACGAGCCGACGGCCGCCGCATTGGCCTACGGAATGGACAAGAAAGAAAACGAAATCATCATGGTCTTTGACCTTGGTGGAGGAACCTTCGACGTGTCCATTCTCGAGGTTGGAGAAGGCCTGTGTGAAGTCCGGGCGACGTCCGGTGATACGCACCTGGGTGGCGACAATTTTGACAAGTGCGTAGTGGACTGGCTGGCAGAGGAGTTCCGCAAGGAACAGGGAATCGACCTGCGAAAGGACAGGCAGGCGTTGCAGCGTCTTTATGAAGCAGCGGAAAAGGCCAAGTGCGAGCTCTCTTCACGAGCGAGTACCGAGATCAGCCTGCCCTTTATCACTGCCGACGCGAACGGACCGAAACACCTTAACATGACCCTTACGCGGGCCAAGTTCGATCAGTTGACGGAGCACCTCGTGAAAAGGTGTGAAGGACCTGTCAAACAGGCTCTTAAGGACGCGAAGCTCGAGGCAAAGGACATTTCAGAAGTCATCCTGGTAGGCGGAGCCACGAGGATGCCTTCCATCCATGAACTCGTAAAAAGACTCACCGGCGGCAAGCAGCTTAACATGAGCGTAAACCCCGACGAAGTGGTCGCTGTTGGAGCTGCCGTCCAGGCCGGGATCATAAAAGGCGAAGTGAAGGACGTTCTCCTTTTGGACGTGACGCCGCTTTCTTTGGGAATAGAGACTTTGGGTGGCGTGATGACGAAGGTTATCGAGCGCAATACGACGATACCGACAAGGAAGTCCCAGATATTTACCACTGCCGAAGATAACCAGTCGGCCGTGGATGTGGTGGTGCTCCAGGGAGAACGCGAAATGGCCCGTGACAACAGGAAACTGGGCAATTTCAGGCTGGAGGGCATAAGGCCCGCGCCAAGGGGGGTTCCCCAGATAGAGGTAACCTTTGACATCGACGCCAACGGCATCCTCAATGTTTCGGCAAAAGACCTGGATACGGGCAAGGAGCAGAAAATCGAAATAACCAATTCGACCAACCTGGACGAGCAGGAAATAGAGCGAATGGTAAAAGAAGCCGCTCAGCACGCCGAGGAAGACCGCAGGAAGAGGGAATGGGTGGAAACCAGAAACGCCCTCGAGACCGCGAGTTATCAGCTTGAGCGGGAAATAGGCGAGTTGGGAGATGCTCTTCCCGTTGAGGAAAAGGGCAGAGCCCAGCAACTGGTGGATGAGGCGAAAGAAGCCATCAAAAACGAGGCGGAAAAACCGAGGCTCGAAGAGCTTGCCAGGCAGGTCGGCGAAATGTTACAGAAGGTGACGCAGTACAAACAGCAACAATCCGCCGGCCAGGAAACAGCTTCGGGGGGCTCAACAGACAGCTCCGGCGGAAGCGACGAAGACGTCATAGATGCCGATTTCAATGAAGGATGAGGCCGTTAAAAAACTGCCATCGACAGGTGTCTGATAGTTCCTGCTTGATCGGGGCCCCCAGGGTTTTTTGCTTTCGGGGGCCTCGTCTATGATTAAAAAAGCTGTCGATAAAGGATGGGGATATTTGCCTGACCGGATGAAACGGGGGAACAGAAATGCAGTACAAGGATTACTACAAGATTTTAGGTGTTGACAGGAACGCCTCACAGGAAGAGATCCAGAAGGCTTACAGGAAGCTTGCGCGGCAATATCACCCCGATGCCAATTCGTCTCCCGGGGCTGATGAGAGGTTTAAGGAAATAAATGAAGCCTACGAGGTTCTCCG
Organism: Synergistales bacterium; assembly: GCA_018434645.1. GTDB lineage: Bacteria > Synergistota > Synergistia > Synergistales > Thermovirgaceae > UBA1876. The sequence continues at coordinate 6,690 of JAHDOX010000147.1, forward strand.
TGATCCCGAAAAGCGGAAAAAATATGACGCCCTCGGAAGTGGTTGGCGAAACGGCCAGGAATTTACACCACCGCCCGGATGGGAGACGATATTCGAACAGGTTGGAAAACGTAGGCGTTACAGCGGCAAAGGGGGCAGCATCTTCAGCGACTTCTTCGAGGCCTTCTTTGGAGGAAGTGACCTGTTCGGACAGGCCGATGGCAGGGACATATTCGGCTCGGGTTTCAATCAGGAACAGTTCGGCGAGAGCCGGGACATCTTCGGCACCGGTTTCGGGCGCCGACAGCGTTCGTCGGCCAAAGGCCCGGATCAGGAGGCCGTTCTGGAGCTTTCTTTGAGAGATATTCTTTCGGGTGGGAAAAAACGCATTACCCTCGATATGGGGGGGCAGAGGAAAAACCTCGAGGTGACTATACCGAAGGGCGTGACCGACGGGTCGCGCATAAGACTTGCCGGTCAAGGCGGAAGAGCTACCGCGGGAGGACCGTCCGGAGATCTTTACCTTAAGGTCCGCGTGCGACCGGAGCCGGGGTATGAGGTGGTTGGATATAACATTCGGAAAAAAGTGGACATCGCTCCCTGGGAGGCGGCTCTCGGAGCAACCATCCCGGTTGATACGCCTACGGGGACGGTTAACCTGAGGGTACCGCCAGGGACACAAAGCGGACAGAACCTGAGGCTCAGGGGCAAGGGGTTGCCAAAGCGTGACGGCGAAAGCGGTGACATGCTGGTTACGGTAAGGATAGTCGTACCCAAAAAACTCGACGACGAGGAACGTCGTCTTTTCGAGGAACTTTCCAGAAAGTCGGCCTTTAATCCCGGAAAGCCAGGAAAAGGCCGCTGATTTCAGGAGGTGAAGACCATGGATTTGAACAGGCTGACTCAGCGCTCACAGGAAGCCCTGTCGGAGGCACAGAAGGAAGCCATACGACGGGGACATCAGGAAGTAGACAACGAACACCTCCTGTTTGCGCTTTTGACCCAGGAAAACGGTTTGATACCAAGAATTCTCACGAAGATGGATGTCTCCGTCGAGGCAATAAGGGAGGCTACGGAAAGGGAGCTGGACAAACGGTCCAGCGTGAGGGGGCCAGGCGTTGAACCGGGGAAAATCTATATTTCCGGACGCCTTTCGAGAGCGATAGTGGCCGCCGAGGAAAGCGCCAGGCGTCTCAAGGATGAATATGTATCTGTGGAGCACCTTTTCTCGGCCCTAATGGATGAAGGCGAAGCAGGCGCGGCTGGGCGCATCCTGGCACAGGCCGGGGTGACGAAGGATAATTTCCTTAAGGCACTGCAGGATATACGCGGCAGACAGCGGGTACAGAGCGCCGATCCGGAAAGCACCTATGAGGCACTCGAACGCTATGGACGCGACCTTGTGGCACTGGCCCGCGCAGGCAAACTCGACCCCGTCATAGGAAGGGACGAAGAGGTAAGGCGGGTAATCAGGATACTAAGCCGCAGGACAAAAAACAACCCTGTTCTTATCGGGGAACCAGGCGTTGGGAAGACGGCGATCGTCGAGGGTCTCGCCCAGAGGATAGTGAGGGGGGACGTCCCCGGCGGGCTGAAGGACAGGACCATCGTGGCCCTTGACATGGGGGCCCTGCTTGCCGGTGCAAAGTACAGGGGCGAGTTCGAGGAGCGCCTCAAGGCCGTATTGAATGAAGTAAAAGAGAGCGAAGGGCGCATCCTTCTGTTTATAGACGAGCTCCATACCATCGTCGGTACGGGGAAAGCCGAAGGAGCAATAGATGCCGGGAACATGCTCAAACCCATGCTGGCCAGGGGTGAATTGCACTGTATTGGTGCCACGACGCTGGATGAGTACCGCAAGTACATCGAAAAAGACGCCGCACTGGAGCGGCGTTTCCAGCCGGTTATGGTTGACCAGCCCAGCGTGGAGGACACCATATCCATCCTCCGTGGTCTCAGGGAACGTTTCGAAGTGCACCACGGAGTAAGGATACAGGACAACGCCCTCGTGGCAGCGGCTGTTTTGTCCAACCGGTACATCACGGACCGTTTTCTCCCTGACAAGGCGATCGACCTTGTCGATGAGGCTTGCGCCATGATACGTACCGAGATCGATTCGATGCCAAGCGAACTGGATGACGCCATGCGGCGGGTAATGCAGCTCGAGATAGAGGAAGCCGCGCTGAAAAAGGAAACCGACAGGGCCAGCCAAGAAAGGCTTGAAGCCCTCAGAAAGGAGCTCCAGGAGGCGCGCGAGAGGGTGGATGTGCTTCGGGCCCAGTACGAGTCCGAAAAGGAGGCCATAACGGCCGTTCAAGCACTGCGCGAAGAAATCAATAGAGTAAAAGAGCAGATAGAAAGGGCCGAACGGGATTATGATCTCAACAAGGC
>JAHDOX010000078.1 GCA_018434645.1 Synergistales bacterium
AATTCCTGACTTCCGCACTTTTCCCCCATATGGAAGATACCATAGAAGATAAACCCTTGCTATGACTTAAGTGTCTTGAGTGGGTTGCAAGAAATGCCCTTTGTAGTGCCTAATAATATTTAGCGATTGACTTTTATTTGGATTTATGAGATTATGCCTTCATGTATATACGGACGAAGACGACCAAGAACAGCCTAAAGAAATCTGTACAAGTCGTGGAGTCGGTAAGGCAAGGCGATAAGGTAAAACAGAGGATCGTCCGTCACATAGGCGTGGCAGAAGACGAGCATCACTTAGAAGAGCTTAAAAAGCTCGCTCAAGTTGCCATGGCAGAAGAAATGGCACAGAGGCAGAGTTTACTCGACAGGGATGAATATGCGAAGTTTTTAAAAGGAGAATTCGAGCGAACTTGCGACGGAGGAGAGAGGGTCTTTGTATCAAACCTGAGCTACGAGGAGCATGTAGTCGAAGGCTTCGAAGAGGTATACGGGAAACTCTTTAGGGACTTAGGGTTTGCTGAAGTGTTCGGAAGCAGCGACAGGGGAAGGGCAAACACGAAGCTATTAGAACAAATAGTCGTAGCGAGGATAGCTATAGCCCAGAGCAAGAGGGGAAGCGTCGAGTGGCTGTCCGACCGACAGATGTCAAACGTCGACTTAGACAGGGTCTATAGGATGATGGATAAACTCCACGAGAGGATAGGCAAGGCGAAGGCCATAGCCTTGCAAAAGACCTTGGAGAACTTGGGTGGAAGGGTTGGGGTGATGCTCTTTGACGTCACTACCTTGTATTTCGAGAGCTTCTGCGAGGACGACCTCAGAAAGAGGGGTTTCAGCAAGGAGAACAAGGTAAGGGAGGTCCAGGTCGTGCTGGCTATGGCTGTAAGCAGAGAGGGCCTTCCGCTCAGGTATGAGCTCTTCCCAGGCAATACTTGGGAGGGTCGTACTCTCAAAGAGACGCTGAGGCATTTCTTAAAAAGCTTTCGTCCAGAAGATGTAATCGTCGTAGCCGACGCCGGGATGTTATCCGAAGAGAACTTGAGTTACCTTGAAGAGGAAGGCTACAGCTACATAGTAAGGAGCAGGATAAGATCGCTCACCCAACGGGTGAAGACCTGCATAAGGGATATGAGCGGCTATGAAGCCCTCGAGGGCAGCCCCGATGAAGATGTTATAAAGTGCAAGGTGATGGATATCGAAAGGGGGAGGAAGCTCGTAGCGATACACAGCGAGGTGAAAGCCAAAAAGGATGCGTACGACAGGGAAGAGCTGCTTTTTAGGCTAAAGGAGATCGCGTCTGACTGCGAAGGGATCGCGTCTTCTAAACTCGTACGCGACAAAGGCAAGCGTTACCTGACGAGGAAGGGAAAGGATGACGCGACTTACGTTTTGGATGATGCTAAGGTGGCAGAGGATGCCTCCTGGGATGGCATAAGCGGGACAGTGACCAACATGGAGGTAACAAGAGGAGACATCCCCGAGGTGTTGGAATATTACAAAAGCCTCTGGAAGGTAGAGGAATCCTTCAGGGTGGCCAAAGGGCCCTTGCGCTTCAGGCCGATCTTTCACTGGAAGAAGGAGAGGATAGAATCCCATATAGCCATCTGCTATATCGCCTTTACGCTACAAAGGCACTTAGAGCACAGGCTTAAACTCTGTAAGGGAGAGTCTTACTCCTTGGATAAAGTGAGGCGGGTCCTATCCAAGGTGGATAGCGTCATAATGAAAGACTCTTCGACGGGCACGATATACAGGTTTCCCAGAGCCATGAGCCCGGAAGCGAAAAAGATATACGGCGCAGTGGGGTTAAAGAGAGATACGAAACCGACGACAATCACATCGATCGGAAAATACAGGAACAGGCACAGCTTAGGGAGAATAAACCCTTGGGAATGGGTATTGTAGTGCCTATATTTTTTCAAAGATCCTGTGTTTGCAAGGGTTTAGGCATTAAATGTGCGGAAGTCAGGAGTTAGCGGAGGTAATGAAAAAGGTTGAAATGAGCACTACCATGATGACCGACATGATTCCTCCCAGGAAATAATAGTTATACATCTCGAAAACTCCGGTGGATATGTCGGCTGCGACCTTTGTCGCGAGATCACCTATTCCCGCCAGTTCTATGCGCAGAGCCGAGGTCCCGAAAACGGCAAACCAGGTGAAACTTCCAAGAGCCGGTACTATCAGCACGCCCATGACGAATTCCCTTATCGTCCTCCCCCTGGAAATCCTTGCGATAAAAGACCCTACAAAGGGTGCCCAGGCAATCCACCAGGCCCAGTAGAATATTGTCCATCCATTGAGCCAGGCCTTGTATTTTTCGTCATTCGGGGCAAGCATGAAACTGTCCCTTACAAGACTGCTTAGATAGTCCCCGAAAGTTGACAACCATGTCTCAAGAATGTTTATCGTAGGTCCAATCAAAAAAAGGAGCCCGAGGAGCGTCAAGGCTATGTAAAGGTTCGAGTCGGCTACGCGCTTGATTCCCTTTTCTATGCCGGCTACCGCGGATCCAGTGTAAATCAAAGCAAGCACTAGTATGATCATAAGCTGCGCGGTTATGGTAGAACTTATCCCGAAAAGATAGTTTAGGCCACTGTTAATCTGAAGTACCCCAAGACCCAGCGACGTGGCGATTCCGGCCACGGTGGCAAATATCGCCAGAATATCGACGGCCTTGCCGAAGGCTCCTTTTACCCCTCTTTCTCCGACCAAAGGGATAAAGAGGCTGCTTATAAGACCCGGGTAACCCTTCCGGAACTGAAAGTAGGCAAGGGGTAACGCTATAATCGCGTAGCCGGCCCAAGGGTGAATTCCCCAATGAAAAAAGGATTTTCTCATAGCCTCTGCCGCTGCGACGGCTGTCCCTGGTTCTGCAGTCGGAGGGTTGAGAAAATGGAAGACAGGCTCCCCAACACCGTAAAAAACCAGGCCTACGCCCATACCTGCTGAAAACAGCATGGCGAACCAGGAAAAATTCGAAAATTCAGGTCTCGAATCGGCGGGCCCCAACCTGACGTTTCCGTATTTGCTCAGGGCAAGAAAAATCGGGAACACTACGAAAACGTTCATGGCGAGCATATACCCCCAGCCGAATTTGTTGACCAGGAAACCAAAAAGGCTGTTGGCGAAGTTTCCAAAACCTTCAGGCATTAACAGACCCCAAAGAACTACTGCAAAAGTCACTCCCATGGAGATAACAAACACTTCGTTGAAACCGCTTTTTTTCTCCAAGGCGCACGCCTCCCTCCGTCTCTTTCCGAAAAGGACCGGACAGGGGGCCTTCAATTGAAGGCCCCCTGTCCAATTCAAATCTTTGTCGGGAAAACCGTTTGGTCCTCTACGTCCTTTGTAAGAGCCTCGAGTGCCACTCCAACCCGGTGGTAGCGAAGCTTCCATTCCTCTTCGGGGCTCAGGTTGGGATCTCCCAGAGGATAGGGGACAGAGACGGTTTGAACCATCTTGTTGACTCCGACTGACTTCGCCACGTTCAGGAGGTTGCAAAGCATTACGATAGGGATTCCGGCCCTCTCTATTTCTTTTGTCATCGTTGCACCGCAACGAGTACAGGTTCCTCAGGTCGCAACCAGGAGAACACCGTCAACTCCAGCTTCCTTAAGTTCAGCGGCAATTTCCCTGCCGAACTTGGCCGCATAGGCCTGGGTCGTTCCGGTACCGACGGTCACATAGTAGTATTCATGCAGCTTGCCGATCTTCCCCTCTTTTTCGTAAGCGCGCATGGCGTCTATGGGCATGCCCCGGTCGGGGACCTCGCAGATGGCCTCCGGATCATAACCGGCGTGAATGGTCTTGTATTCACCTTTTGGGAGATGTTCAAGTCCTGAAATATCGTACTTTCCCCACTTGGTGGCAGAAGCTGTCTGGATCCGGTCCGGGTTGCCCGACGGTATAACTCCGGAAGACCCGACAAGCGCTATCGTTGCTTTGCTCAAATACTTTACGGGGGGCGCCACCGGCACCCGTTCCAGCTTCGGGATCACGAGTTCAGTCTGGAAAGGCTCCCCCTTCAACTTCCTGATCAGCATGTCCACGGCCCTGTCAGCAGCGGGGATGCCTTCGGGATGGAATATCTCCTTACGGATGCCCCTGGGGAAATAGCCCTCTTCGACAGCGGGCAGGAGTTCTTCACCTTTCGCTATCTTCTGACCGAAAGCGGCCATCCTCTCCATGTCTTCCTTCATAAAGGTGGCTTTGCGGCCACCTCTGAAGATATACATATCCTTGTGAAACATCTCGACGCCGGGGTTTTCTTCGTTCATCGAGGTAATTACGGGCACGCCGAAGGTTTCCTTGACGGCCTTGCCTATGGTGCCGCACCCTACTCCATACCTTCCG
>JAHDOX010000146.1 GCA_018434645.1 Synergistales bacterium
ACACGCCCGGCGGCGCGATGTCGATAAGTGTTCCGATGAGTTTTTCCAGTTCCTGCAGATCGGGCGTCCTGGATTCCGCAAGGCAGTTTTTGACGTAGCCTTTCAGAATTTCGATACAAGCTGTCTGCATGGCTTTCCTTGCGGCTGAAAGTTGAAGAATAATTTCCGTACAGGGTTTGTCTTCGATTATCATTCGCTGGATTCCGCGCAACTGACCTTCCACGCGTTTTAACCGGTTAAGCATCGCTTTTCTTTCCGGAGGCATGTTTTCCAGCTGATCGATCAGAGACCCATGAGGTCCTTGTGACATTTTTTTACCCTCCCGGTATTTTCCGTAAGAACAAGTAGCGGTATGGGGTATATAGTACTTTCAAATCAGTTGCTGGTCAATCCAAACCTGTGTTATACTCCCCGTTGGCCTTACTACTCACATGGCTGGACTGTACCGGTGGTGTTCCGAAGAGAAAAATCGGGATTCCGGGGCGGGAAGAAAGTCATGGAGGCTAAACCAAACGCAGGAGGGGTAAAAAAGTGGCAATAGTGACAATGAAACAGCTTCTGGAATGTGGAGTACATTTTGGACACCAGACGCGCCGGTGGAATCCCAAGATGAAACCCTATATTTTTACCGAGCGCAACGGTGTCTACATCGTCGACCTGCAGAAAACCGTAAAAGGCCTAGAGAAGGCCTATGATTTTCTGCGTGAAGTTTCGAAAAGCGGCGGCGGAGTGCTTTTCGTGGGGACAAAAAAACAGGCCCAGGAGACGATAAGGGACGAAGCCATCAGGTGCGGCCAATTTTACATCACGCACAGGTGGTTAGGCGGCCTGTTGACCAACTTTCCTACCATCAGGAAACGCATCAACCGGATGATAAAGCTTCAGGAGCTTGAATCCGGCGTAAACACCGAAAAATGTACTAAAAAAGAGCTCATGGGACTCAGGAAAGAAAGAGAGAAACTCGAGAAATACCTGCTCGGCATAAAGGATATGAAAGAAATACCCGACGCAGTCGTCGTGGTGGACCCGCGACGAGAGAACATCGCAGTACTCGAAGCAAGGAAGCTGAACATTCCGATTATTTCCATAGTAGATACCAACTGCGATCCTGATCTTATCGATTTCCCGATCCCGGGGAACGACGATGCGATCAGGGCGATAAAGTTGATAATCGGGCTCCTAGCAGATGCCGTGATCGAGGGAAGACAGGGACAGGACAACGAACTCGTGGTTGAAGCTGCTGCTGAAGACGACGCCGAGCCCGTAGAGGTTACAGAAGAAGATGTAATCTCAGTTAAGGAAAAATTGCAAGAAAGTTATGGCGAAGTCGAAGAAGACATCGTTGACAAGGAACTTGTTGAACGCAAAGGCTGGAAGGAGGAATAATCTATGGCCGTTGACATGGAAACCGTCAAGGAGCTCCGTTACAGATCAGGGGCAGGCGTCCTGGATTGTAAAAAGGCTTTGGAAGAATGTGGCAACGATATCGAAAAGGCGGTCGACTTCCTTCGGGAAAAGGGTCTCGCCAAAGCAGCTAAAAGAGCGGGAAGGACAGCTTCCGAAGGAATCGTGTTCAGTTACATACACACGAACGGCAAGATAGGAACACTCGTCGAAGTAAATTGTGAGACCGATTTTGTCGCGAGGACTGACGAATTTCAGGAGCTCGGCAAGGAACTGGCCATGCACATAGCAGCCGCGGCGCCGCAGTATCTTGCTCCTGAAGACGTACCGGCGGAGGATCTTGAAAGAGAAAAGGAAATATACAAACAGCAGGCTATCGATGAAGGAAAACCCGAACACATCGTCGAAAAAATAGCAGAGGGCAGGGTTGCCAAATTTTACGAGGAAAACTGCCTTATGGAGCAAAAGTACATCAGAGATCCGGAAAAGAAGATCAAGGACCTGATCGTCGAAAATATAGCCGTTCTGGGAGAAAATATAATAATAAGGCGTTTCGCAAGGTTTGCCATTGGCGAATAGGAAATGAAAAGGCGGGGGTTTCCCCGCCTTTTTTTTGAAATCCCGGCGTGGAGGTGACAGTACCGGATGATACCGTTTAAAAGGATTCTTCTGAAATTATCCGGTGAAACCCTCGCAGGTGGGAAATCTTTTGGTCTGGATATGCCTACCGTTGTGAGTATATGCGAGGATATTGCGGATCTTTGGAGAAACGGTGCCGAGGTAGCAATGGTCGTAGGGGGCGGCAATATCTTTCGTGGGGTCAACGCCGACGCAGTCAACCTGGACCGGGCCCAGGGTGACTACATGGGAATGCTTGCAACGGTAATTAATTCACTTGCCCTTCAGAACGCCCTCGAAAAAATGGGAGTACCCACGCGAGTGCAAACAGCAATCGAGATGCGTGAGATCGCAGAACCCTTTATAAGAAGAAAGGCCCTTTCCCACCTGGAAAAGGGGCGCATAGTTATTTTTGCAGCCGGAACAGGGTCGCCTTATTTTTCAACTGATACGGCTGCTGCCTTGAGGGCTGCCGAAATCGGGGCAGACTGCCTGTTGAAGGCGACAAAGGTCGATGGTATATATGATAGTGACCCGGCCAAGAGCTCCGACGCACGACTGTTGCATACTGTTTCGTATATGGAGGCTCTTACCAGGCAGCTTAAGATAATGGACGCGGCGGCTTTTTCTTTGTGCATGGAGAATAAAATTCCCATTATTGTCGCAAATGTGCTCAAAAAAGGAACGTTGCAGAAGATAATTCTTGACGGAGAGCACATCGGCACTCTAGTCCATCACGAAAAGGAGTGAGGCAAAAATGCCGGATGCTGAATTGAAAGAATTGAGATCCAGAATGGAGAAGGTCATAGAACACCTGAAGAAGGAATTGCAGGGTGTCCGGACCGGAAGGGCACATCCTGCGCTTGTGGAAGATATAAAGGTCGAATATTACAGCACACAGACGCCGATTTCACAGCTTGCTACGATCAGTATTCCCGATGCTCGTCAGATATTGATATCCCCTTGGGACAAAACGGCGATCAAATCCGTTGAGAAAGCAATTCAGGCCTCTCAACTTGGAATCAATCCCCAGGTTGATGGAGATAACATCAGGCTTGTGATTCCGGAACTTACTGGTGAAAGGCGTGTCGAGCTTTCGAAACTCGTAAGGAAATATGCCGAAGAAGCCAGGGTTGCCGTGAGAAACATTCGCAGGGAAGGCAACGATATATACAAGAAAATGGAGAAAAACGGCGACATCAGTGAAGATCAGATGCATGACTACATCGATGATGTGCAGGAACTGACCCAAGAATTTATAAAAAAGATAGACGAAATTAGCGAGATGAAAGAAAAAGAAATTCTCGAAGATTGACGGATATTACAAATTTGGGATCAAAAAAGGCTGCGCTAGACGCGCAGCCTTTTTTGATCAAAATGAGCTTTGAAGTCCCAGACGAGATTGGCCGTTTTATGGACACCAGTCGAAAAGGTCCTGTAATCTACAGGGAAGACCTGTGTAAACCCTGAGGAGGGATCCCCGTGAACAAAAAGGTGGTAGTCGCTCTTGGCGGAAACGCCATACTCCAAAGAGGACAAAAGGGAACAGCAGAGGAGCAGATGGAAAACGTGATGTCCACTGCTCGCCAAATTGTTAAAATGATAAAGGGTGGATATGAAGTAGTCATCAGCCACGGGAACGGTCCTCAGGTGGGTGCCATTCTTATACAGAATGAGCTCGGATCACAACAAGTTCCTTCCATGCCAATGGATATTTGCGGGGCGGAAAGCCAGGGTCTGATCGGGTACATGTTGTGCCAGTCTCTGGGAAACCTAATGGAAGAAGAAGGTGTCGAAGGTCGTTGTCCGGTTTGTATAGTTACACAGGTTGAAGTGGATCCGAAGGATAAAGCCTTCAGGAATCCCACGAAGCCCGTGGGACCTTTTTATACGGAGGACATTGCAAAAAAACGCATGAAAATTAACGGGGAGTCGTGGATCGACGATGCCGGCAGAGGGTGGCGTCGTGTAGTGCCTTCGCCCGACCCCAAAAGTATAGTGGAAGCCGGTCCGATTAAATGTCTTGTAAACGAGGGGTACACCGTCATCGCTTCAGGTGGCGGCGGAATTCCAGTCGTGCGCGATGAAGATAATAGATTAAGGGGTGTCGAAGCCGTTATTGACAAGGATCTGGCGTCGGAAAAACTGGCTCAGGAAATCGGTGCCGATATTTTTATGATCCTGACAGATGTGCCGAAAGTGGCATTGCATTACGAACAACCCGGGGAGACCTGGCTGGGTCACGTAACGACGGAAGAACTCAAGGAATTCTCAAGGCAGGGGCACTTCAAATCAGGGAGTATGGGACCAAAAGTCACCGCTACGATACGCTTTGTTGAAGCCGGGGGCGAAGAAGCCATCATTTCCAGCCTGCACGAAGCACGCGATGCACTGGAAGGAAAATCGGGTACGCACATTACGCGGTAAAAGAAGAGCCTTCGGCGGAAAGACTGTGATTTTCCACCGAAGGCGTGTGATTAACTCAAGGATTCGAGGAAATGATGAAGTCTTTTCATGCCCTCCTGAATTTCTTCAAGCGAATTGGAGTAACTCAGACGGATATTTCCGGGGGCGAGAAACGCAGTGCCGGGCACAGCCGCAACATATTCAGAAGAAAGCAAAGCGGAGCAGAAATCGAGGTCGGTTTCGACTGTTTTGCCCTCTGCATTCATACCGAAGGTTTTTTCTACGTTTACGAAAACATAAAAGGCGCCATCGGGTTTGACGAAGGTTATGTGGGGCATTTTTTCAAGCAGGTCTATCATGGTTTGACGACGTTCCTCAAAAACTCCGCGCATTTTGACTACATCGTTTTCGGCCCCCCGCAGGGCGCCCAACGCGGCCCATTGGGCTATGGAACAGGGATTTGAGGTCAGGTGGCCCTGAAATGCCCCTATTTTTGTGGAAAGCCATTTAGGGGCAATGGCGTAGCCTATTCTCCAGCCTGTCATAGCATAAGCCTTGCTCACACCGTTTACGAGGATGATGCGTTCACTTGCATCCGGGACGAGAGCCAAGGGGTTTTCGTGAGTTGCCTTACCATATACCAGCCTCTCGTAAATTTCGTCGTAAATGATCCAAAGGTCGTTTTCCTCGGCGATTTTTACCAGAGCCTGGAGCGTTTCAGAATCGTAGACCGCCCCAGTGGGGTTATTGGGACTATTGATGAGCATTCCGCGTGTTTTGTGAGTTACGACTTGACGCACCTTTTCAGGATCCGGCACGCAACCTGACGGGATGGTGTTCACGACAGCCGCTTCACCGCCGCAAAGCCTGATCTGCTCAACGTAACTGACCCAGGCTGGAGAAAAAACGATGACTTCGTCACCGGGATCTACCAGGCAGCTGAGAGCCGAGTAGATAAGTGGTTTGGCTCCAGCTCCTACAATAACCTGATCGGCGGAAAAGGACAGGTTGAAGCGTTTCTCATAGTAGTCTGTGACGGCTTCCTTCAATTCCGGGATTCCCGTAGCCTGGGTATAATGCGTATGTCCGGCGTCTATAGCCTCTTTTGCATACCGTATTGCGGCGGGGGGAGAGTCGAAATCCGGTTCCCCGGCTCCGAAGGAAATGACGGGTTTTCCTTCCCTCTTGAGCTGTTTGGCTTTTCCGACAACCGCCAGCGTCGCAGAGGGCTCCATTCTTTGAGCGCGTTTCGAAAGGTCCAAGAACCATCACTCCTTTCAAAGATGTGCAAATTACAGGTTATCATGGCATAATCACAATTATACGTCCTGACCATGTCATTTCCAACGAGTGATGCTGATGTTACAATAAGAAATCATAAAAAGAGATGGGAGGCGAGCCCATGGAAGTTCGGTTCGTAACCCGCAACATCGAACTGACGGACGAACTCAAAGGGTACATGGAAAAGAAACTGGGCAAGTTGGAGAAGTTTTTTGACCGCATTCTCGACACGCAGGTGGAGGTCAGCTTTAACAGGGGGATGTATGTAGTAGCAATCACTTCCGACGTCAATGGGGTGATTATGCGAGGCGAGGATTACGCTCCGGACATCAGGAAAGCCTTCGACAAGGGATTGAAGAATATCGAACGACAGGTAAAACGGCACAAGTCGTATCTCAAGGACAAGGCCCGAATGAAATCCCAGGAAGACCTGTCCTTTGACATCGAAGGATTTCTGAACGAGATCGGCCCCGTACAGGAAAACAAAAAAGAAGACGTCGTCAAGGTCAAAAGATTTCCACTGCGTCCAATGTCTTCAGAGGAAGCGGCGATGCAGATGGATCTTTTGGGGCATAATTTCTTTGTTTTCCGTGACGCAGAAAGCGGCTCAATCAACGTGATATACAGGAGAAAAAACGGAGGATACGGTATTCTCGTTCCGGAAGAATAACCGGTAGCCGCCCTTTTTCGTTCGATGGGTGGGGCCCGGCGTCCCACCCATTTTTTTGACGGGTCACGAATATAAGAACATCCCGGAGGCCCATTACAATGGATGAAATAATACCTTCCGCTTGCCCTCACGATTGTCCTGACGCCTGCTCTTTTCTGGTCCGAAAGGCAGAAGGCTCAAAAAACCGCATAACCATAGAATCCGGCAAGGTTATACCTCTTCAGGAAGGATGGATCTGCCTGAAGGGAAAACGCTGGGAAAGGCGCTACCGCGCACAAAACCGCCTCAAGCGGCCTCTTAAAAAAAACGGGAGCAGCTGGGCGGAAATTTCATGGGACGAGGCCTGGACTATCTGGGCAAGCCATCTTGTGGAAGCCGCCGAAAAATATGGTCCACAGGCCAATATGTTTTACCAGGGCGCCGGTTCCCAGTATTTTTCCAAGAGATTGGGCAGGGAAATATTCTCAGCTCTCGGCGGGTATTCAGAACCTGCCGGTTCACTTTGTGGAGCAGCTGGAGGTGCAGGTCTCAAAAAAGCTTTTGGGCATATTCCGGTTTATGCACCCGAAAAACTGCATCAAGTCAAGGGTATACTGCTTTGGGGAAGAAACGTTTTTGACACTCACCCTCACCTCGTGCCTCTGCTTACTGGTTTTAAAAATCGGTCGGGAGCTTTTGCTGCGATAGAAATCCGGACGACGAGAACAACGGAAGCAGCTGAAAGATGGTGGAGGATAAAGCCGGGAACCGATGCGAGTCTTGCGCTTTTGCTCTGCAAGAATATCGTAGAATCGGGCGACGCCGCCAGCGGATGGATGGAGTACTCCGAAAAGGGAGAAGAGTTTATAGAACTTTTAGCAGGGTTGGATTCAAAGGCCCTGCTTGACGAAACAGGATTGTCGCAAAGTGATTTAAAGGACCTGTGTTGTTGGATCCTGGAACACAGACCTCTAGCCATTTATGGGGGATATGGAATACAGCGTTATTACAATGGTTCGTTCATATTTCATGCCCTTGCATCTCTTGCTTTGCTTCTAGGTTCATTTAAAGCCTCCGGGACGGGTGTCGTGTTCGGTAAGGACGAAATGAGGTTTTTCCCGGAGGAAATTCTGAAAACGACGGCACTTAAAAGAAAAGTCCCGGTAGCCGACTGGCACCTGCGTGCAGGTACTCTTCCGTCTCCCATAAAGACCGTGCTTTTTACTTGCTCGAATCCTGCAAAGCAGGGTCCGGAGACCGACAGGTTTCCCCACGCAATGGAATCAATTGAATTCAGTGTCTGCATAGACCTCGAGATGACAGAAACGGCGGCTCTTTGCGATCTCGTTTTGCCCGCCGCCTGTTTTCTGGAAGAAGGCCCCGACTGGAGAGGGTCCTGGTGGCATACTTATCTGCTACGGAGCGAAAAAGCCCTTGACCCACCCGGACAAGCCCTTCCCGAGCCCACAATCATGACGGGTCTTGGCGACAAACTGGGTTTGGGGATAGACCTCGAAAACATGAGGACGAAAATGGACCGGATCCTGCTGGAATCACCCGAAACGGAAGCCTTGGGAGAGGGTGTTTTCAGGACCAACGAATCTCATGGATGGACGAAAGATGCCGGGCCAATAAGGCTACCGGAGGTCTTGCATCCTGAACGAAGCAGGAATGATTTGCGTGGCTTAAGATTTATTACCGTACACACAGCAGAATATATAAACGGCCAGACCTGGGGAGTTAATGAAGATCTCCTCAATGCTGTCTTCGTTTCCCCTCTCGAAGGAAACCGCCGGGGCTTACGCGAGGGGGACAAGGTGCGGGTGAGAAAGAAAAACGTGGATATCCAGGCTGTACTTAGATTCGACAAGGCCATGGATTCGGGTTACTGTGTCATGGTTCAGGGGAGCAAGGTCTCAAATATGCTGACGACAGCAGGCACGAGTCCGGGTTACGGAACGCCCTTTCACGAGAGTTTCGTCATCCTTGAAGCCGAACCGGAGAGCGATGAAAATGCATGAACTTTCAATGGTGGAATCGTTGATTGAAGAATTATTGAAACTTCAGAAAGAGCATGGCTGGGAACGAATCTGTGCAATTCGCCTGAGAATAGGCGCCATGAGGCAGGTGATCCCGGAGATCATGCATTTTGCCTTTGACATAACCGTTCAAGGTACCGCTTTGGAAGGCGCGAAGCTTGTTCTCGAAACTGTGCCATTGAAGAAAAAGTGCCGAACTTGTAAAAACATGTGGACAGATGGTGATGAAGCCCTTTTTTTATGCGAAAAATGCGGAAGCTCTGATGTCGAATTGGTCGAGGGCATGGAGCTGGAGATAGAATCACTGGAGGTGGAGTAAACAGATGCCCAGAAAAATAAACATAAAGCGCTCGGTTCTTGCAGCCGACGAGGAATTTGCTTCAAAAATCCGTGAAAGGTTGCGCAAGGAAGGCACATTAATGGTAAACCTGATCGGGTCTCCCGGCGCGGGAAAGACTACGTTGCTGGAAGCAACACTTGGAGAAATTCCCTTTTCCTGTGCCGTTGTCGAAGGTGATGTCGCCACCTCGAGAGATGCCGAGAGGATATCAAAAACAAGAACTCCCGTGGTGCAGATAAACACCCAGGGCGGATGTCACCTTGAAGCACATCTCTTGTGGAAGGCACTGGACGAAATTCCTACTTCCGGTTTGGACGTTCTTTTCGTTGAAAACGTAGGAAACCTGGTGTGTCCGGCCGAGTTTGACCTTGGAGAAGATTACAAGGTAGCTGTCTGCAGCGTGCCTGAAGGCCCCGACAAACCTCTGAAATATCCGCACCTTTTTCACGAGGCCGGGGCCGTACTGCTTACGAAAGTTGATTTGATCCCCTACATCGACTTCGACGGCGATCTGTTCTGGGGAGACGTCAAGAAGCTGAATCCCCTTGCAAGCTGCATAGAAGTCGCATCTTTAACCGGAAAGGGGATTGACGCCTGGACGGATGTTCTGGGCCGATGGCTGATGGAGAAGCGACGATGATAGAAGCAGGTTCCAAGTTGCTGTCCGCACTGAACCCTGAGCAATCCGAGGCTGTAAGGTATACCGACGGCCCAATGCTCGTCCTTGCCGGGGCGGGAAGCGGAAAGACCCGTGTTCTGACCTACAAATACGCTTATCTGGTTTCGGAAAAAGGTCTGAGCCCTTCCCAGATTCTGGCAGTGACCTTCACGAACAAGGCGGCACGTCAGATGCGGGATCGCGTAATGAAATTGCTTCAAACGGAGACTTACCGGATGGATGTGAGCACCTTCCATGCCTACGGCTTGAAGTTTCTTTCACGCTATGACAAGGAAGTCAAGGCTGTTTTGAAGCGTCAGGTGAAAGTCATTTTCGACAGGGGAGACACAAGGACTGTTGTTAGAAAAATTCTCAAAGAATTGGGACTGGATCCCAATAAAGTTGATCCAAGATGGGTGCTTGAAGAGATTTCAAGATGTAAAAGGGATGTTTTCCCGCCGACATTTGAGTTCCGGAAACTGGACGCGCCCCTTGGACAGGTTTTCGAAAAATACGAGAAACTCCTTAAGGAGCAACAGGCTGCAGATTTCGATGATCTTCTGGTTTTGCCTTTAAAAGCGCTATCCGCAGATCCAGAGCTCAGAAAGAACGAACGCAGCCGCTACAAGTGGATACTTGTAGACGAATATCAGGACGTGAACAGGATCCAGTACTATTTGCTCAAAATGCTTGTTGGACCCTCGGGAAAAGTCATGGTCGTCGGCGACCCGGATCAGTCGATTTACGGTTGGAGAGGTGCCGATATGTCGATGATCATGAATTTCGAAAAAGACTACCCCAACGCAAAGGTTTTTCTGCTGGAACGAAATTACCGTTCGACGGAGACTATACTTACCGCGGCAAATGCTGTGATAAGGAACAACAGGAACAGAAGGGAAAAAACCCTTTGGACTGAAAGAGACAAGGGAAGTCCGGTGCGGGTCGTTTTGATGGGAAACGAGCACGAAGAAGCGGAATTCGTAAGTCAGGAGATCCGAAACCTGAGAAATCAGGGTTACAAATATAAAGACATGGCGGTCCTTTACAGGATTAACGCCATGAGCCGATTGTATGAGGAAAGTTTCCTTCGAAGCGGGATACCTTACCGCATAGTCAGGGGCACCGCCTTTTACGAACGCCGTGAAGTCAAGGATACACTGGCTTTCATGCGTCTTGCTATCAACCCGCTCGATACCGCCTCCCTGGAAAGAGTAGGGAATATCCCCTCCCGTGGCCTTGGTTCGAAAAGTCTTTCAAGACTTGCGGCATGGATACGTGATGCCGCCGGTAACGAAATAGAGGAAACCTGGCGGAGACTCGAGGATTCCGGCGCCGGATTGAAGGGCAAGGCCGGCAAGGGCGCCATGGAGCTGGGTAAGCACATGAGACGCATATGGACAATGCGCGAAGATGTGCCCGGGATAGTGGAGTATATTTTGAAGGATATAGGTTATGAAGGTGAATATTCCTTTGAATCAGGTGAAAAACAGCAAGAGCGTTTGGAAAATATTAGAGAACTCCTTTCCGTGGCCGACCCGGCGGCCGGTCTTGAAACGATGTTGGCAGAGATTGCTCTCATGACTGATATGGACCTTGAAAGTTCCGAGTTTGCTGACCAGGTAAGCTTGATGAGCCTTCATGGAGGAAAAGGACTGGAGTTTCCCGTTGTGTTCATAACCGGGCTGGAAGAGTCTATATTTCCGCATTACAAGTGTATGGATGATCCGGACCAGCTGGAAGAAGAACGCCGGTTGTGCTACGTGGGCATGACACGGGCAGAGGAAAGGTTGTACCTTACTGCAACAAGGAACAGGGTTCTTTTCGGTTCGGTTCTCAGGAGTGGTTTTTCCAGGTTTCTCTGGGAGATTCCTGAAGAATGCAAGGAGACCGAAGACAGGGGCGAGGAGGATTCCTTCGATGTTGGTCGTCGGTTTAACAGGCGATATTGGAGCTGGTAAGACGACACTGGCCGGTTTATGGAAGCGGGCCGGAGCATATGTAATAAACGCCGACGCCGTAGTGGGTGAGATATGGGAACAGGGAAGTCTGGATGCGTCTGTGCGGAAAAGGTGGGGCGATTACGTCTTCCCGGATGGGGGAAAACCCGATCACAACCGCATTGCGTCCATAGTTTTCGATGACGAAAAGGAATACAGATGGCTTTGCGGCTTGATTCATCCCTCGGTCAGGAACGTAATTGAAGGGCGCATCCTGTCCCTGGATGGATGGATTGTTGTCGAGATTCCGTTGTTATTTGAAAACGGTGTCCCGTGGTGGGTGGACGAAACGGTCTATCTAACGGCCTCGCTGGATCTCAGGATAGCGAGGAACAGTTCCAGAAACTGGACGGAAAGCGAAATAAAACGAAGGGAAAAATGGTTGTTGTCGTGTGAAATGAAAAAAGAAAGAGCGGATTATGTGCTGAATAACAGCGGGGACATTGAAGACCTGGAAAAAAGAGCGACCGATCTGGCTTCTGTTTTCCGCGATATGGCTTCCTGCGTTACCGTTTCTGTGGAATTGGCAACTAAACAAGATACCCTCGATTTTGCCGAAAGGCTTGTTAGCGAAAACCTCGCGGCCTACGTGAATATCTTCTCCCGGGAAATGGTAGCATCAAGATCTTTCAGCGCGTCGAGTGGAAGGGCTATCGGGGCGGAAGCCTTTACTATTGAACGATATGTTCCAAAGATAGTGGAAATCGCCGCTTCTTTGGATATAAAGGGTATTTTTACCAGGGCCGAAAGGATCCGCAGGACCGCAAAAAGTTTGCGCGACTGGATACGGGAGGCATGTCGGGATTGAAGGTTATAACGACCCACATAGGCGCGGATTTCGATTCCCTTGCAAGCATGATAGCCGCCGCGAAGTTATACAAGGGGGCGGTCCCCTGTTTTTCTGGAGCTGCGGGGAGGAATGTCAGGGATTTTCTGAAACGCCAAACGGGACGTTGGGAAATCCTGACGCCAAGACAAGTGAACATGGACGAGATAACCACTCTCATAGTCGTTGATGCCCGTTCTCCATCCAGAATCGCGGACTTTGCTGCAATTCTCGGACGGCCGGGAGTGACTGTGCACGTTTATGACCATCACCCCGCGGTCCGTGAAGATATCAAGGGGGATTTTGTCGCCATAGAGCCTGTGGGCGCCACCACGACGATATTGGTAGAGCGCCTTATAGAAAAAGGCATATATTTCGATCCTCGGGAAGCCACCCTTTTTGCCATGGGCGTATATGAGGATACGGGCGGTTTGACCTTTGGGTCGACTACAGAAAGGGACATACAGGTCTTCTCGAGGCTTCGTGCTCTCGGAGCGGACATGACCGCCATCCCTGCATATATAGAAATGTCCCTGGACCCCGCGGAAAGGCGCATACAGGACAAGCTGGTAGAGAATACCCGTGAGATATACGTTCACGGCGCAAAAATTGTGATCTCGGCCATGGTGGCGAATTCCTACGTGGAAGGACTGTCACTTTTCGTCCACAGGCTACGGGACTATTTTGACGCAGATGTTGCCCTAGCGGCGGTACAGATGGAAAAGCGCACCTATGTAGTAGCACGCTCACGGGAGGAAATCCTGGATGTCGCCAGATTTCTGGCGCCGCTCGGAGGTGGGGGGCACCCTCAGGCGGCGTCCGTAACGCTTGCGGATACTCCTCCATCGGAAATCCTCGCGAAACTTGAGGAAAGGCTTCTTCAAACCATTGAGCCGGCTGTCACAATCAAAGAGGTAATGACAAGCCCTGTTTTGGCGGTAGACCCGGGCTCTTCCGTTGAGGATGCATACAGGATTATGATACGTTACGGTCATGCTGCGCTTCCTGTAGTAGAGGAGGGAGTGCTTGTAGGCATCATTACCAGGAAAGACCTGGACAAGGCTAAAATCCACGGGCTGGGACAGGTAGCGGTTGGAGATTTCATGACCGAAGGGCCTATCACTATCCGCCCGGAGGCGTCAGTAGCGGAAGCGCACAGGATTATGGTCTTGAACAATATCGGAAGGTTGCCGGTGGTTGACGAATCGACATTATCAGGCATAGTTACGAGAACAGACATCCTGAGGGCGCTTTATCCGAGGTCGCTGCCTTCCGAGACGCGTTCCATCGCTTTACAAATGCCGTGGACTGAGAATATATCCGAGCTTCTTGCCCAGGAACTGAAACCATGGGTACTGCAACTTTTGGTTCGGCTTGGGGAAAGGGCGGAATCCATGGGGATCCGGGCTTATGTGGTCGGCGGTTTTGTTCGAGATTTGCTCTTGGGGAGGCCGAATGAGGACCTCGATATCGTGATAGAGGGAGACGCCCTGACCTTTATCAAATCATGGGAAGCTGACGGATGTCATGTGGCCGTTCACCAGAGGTTCAAAACGGGAACCATAGTATTTCCAGGTGGCAGGAAAGTTGATGTAGCTACGGCAAGACGCGAGTTTTACGAATACCCGGTCGCGCAACCGAAGGTCTTGAGCGACTCTCTCAAGCATGATCTTTACCGGCGTGATTTTTCGGTAAACGCAATGGCGGTTTCGATTAACCGTTCCCTTTGGGGTACTTTAATAGATTATTTCGGTGGTCGCAGGGATTTGCAGAAAAAGTCTTTGAGGGTCCTCCACAACCTGAGTTTCGTCGAAGACCCTACCCGTGTCATACGTGGAGTCAGGCTGGAACAGCGACTTGGGTTCAGGCTCGAAGAAAACACGTTGCGGCTTTTAAAAAACAGCATAAGGGGAGGGCTCGTCTCCCTGCTGTCCGGTGTCAGGCTCAGAAGCGAGCTCGAACTGGTTTTTACGGAGAAAGCTCCCCACGACATCGTCAGACGTTTTCGGACCCTGGGTTTCTGGAAAGCCCTTTTTCGGGGTGTAAACCCCGGGCCCTTGTCTATAAGGACGATGCGGAGAATTACCGTCTTCCGGCGTAGGCTTGCCAGGGATTTGCCGGAAATGGGGAAATATGCCTGGCTTGCGTTTTTGTGCGCTCTGATATGTGAAGCGAACGAGGAAGACCAACTGGCGGCTTTGGACCGACTGCATCTCAACCCACGTGAGAGGAAGATCGTGGAAGAGGGAGTGATCAACCTCGGGTCTGTGGAAAACACTCTTGGAGAAAGAGGCGAAAAGACGTCATCCTTCATCTTCGATTATCTCAATGACGTACACCCTGTTACCGCAATCTACTGGGCGGCTGCAACGGAACGATGGAGAGCCAGACGCCGCATATTGCTCTACCTTACACGCCTGAGAAAGATAGAGCCTATGCTTGAAGGACGAGATCTTCTGGACATGGGCTACAAGGAAGGCCCCATGATCGGCAAAATGCTTCGTATGCTGAGGATGGCCCGTCTGGACGGACTTGTCGAAACGAGGGAAGACGAAATCGAATGGGTACTCGGCCGGTTTCAGCCTGAATTTGAAAGGATGTGAAAAATGAGTCATCTACCTGCCCTCGGCGATTTGCTTTTGAGCCTACCTGCAGTACTTTGGGCCATAACGTTTCACGAGTTCTGCCATGGTTATACGGCCTACCGTCTGGGTGATCCTACGGCCAAAAGAGCCGGGCGTTTGACCCTCAACCCGCTGGCCCATCTCGATCCAGTAGGTGCGTTGATGCTGCTTTTCTTCCGCTTCGGATGGGCAAAACCTGTGCCTGTTGAGCCAAGATATTTCAAGAAACCAGCGAGGGATATGGCTCTGGTTTCGGTGGCAGGAGCGGCGGGAAATTTTCTGAGCGCGGTTTTTTGTGGTCTTCTTGTCCGGATCGTTCCCGGGCCGTTTATTGCAATACCGGCTCTCGGTAGGTTCATGGTGCTTATGATACTCATCAACCTCGGGCTTGGCGTATTCAACCTGATTCCGGTACCTCCGCTGGACGGGTCAAAACTTCTGTATCTTGTCCTGCCACCCAAATGGCTTCAAGGGTACTTCTGGCTGGAACGGTACGGTTTTTTCGTTTTGGTCATCCTGCTCATGACAGGTATCATACAGGCTATCATGGGACCCATTGTAATGACGCTGTTCTACCTGATTCTGTAAAGAAAAAAGTTTTGCAGTACCAGGAGTGATCTTACTGTGAAAATACTGATTACCAACGACGACGGGGTTTTTGCACCAGGAATTGTAACCCTTGCCTCATGCCTCCATGAGAGAGGCTTCTGTACCTATGTGGTGGCACCTGACAGGGAAAGAAGCAGCGTTGGGCACGCAATAACCCTTACCAGACCTCTCAGGCTTTGGAAGATAACCGGTGGGCGATACCCGGAAAACCTTCCAGTTTATGCATGTGACGGGACACCGTCGGACTGTGTGGTACTTGGACTTGAAAGCGAAGAATGCGGCGGTGCTGATATAGTCGTATCAGGCATCAACAAAGGGCCTAATCTTGGGGACGACCTGACATATTCCGGGACGGTTTCCGCTGCGGTGGAAGGCTATTTTCTCGGGAAGCCGGCGATTGCAGTTTCGCTGGATTGCGGAAGCGACGAAGAGAGCCAACATTATGATTCGGCTGCCGAGGCGGTTGTCGCAATTCTTGGAAAGTTGGAGATTCAAAAATTTGGTGAAAAGCCTTTACTGAACGTCAACGTACCAGATATGCCAAAGCATGCAATCAGGGGAACCAGGGTGACAAAAAAAGGGTTTCGTTATTATAAGGAAAAGGTAACCCGACTGCTGGATCCCAAGGGAAACGAGTATTACTGGGTTTCCGGAAAACCGGAAGACCACCTGGATGAAGGGAGCGATGTCAAGGCAGTCTCAGAGGGCTATATTTCAGTGACGCCCATACACATGGATCTGACGGATTATGAAGCCATAGAGGTCCTGAGACGTGGGGGTTTCGAGGATCTGAAGATTTGAGCGGATTTTGCCGAAATTTTGTTGACATTGATTCTGAGGGCCTGTATAATGTCATCCAACATATGCTTGGAGCGATTTCAGATGAACAGTACCCGATTGAGACGAGCAAGACGTATAAGACCTGGTTTCTCTTCTTCAGTCGCACAGGAATATGAGGCGATGAGGGGGAAGAGTAGGTCGTGTGCTCGTCGACAGAGAGGGGATGCGGTTCGCTGAAAGCGTTCCTCGATGAGACCGACCGAAAAGAGCCCCCGAGCCGGCCCCGAAGAAAGGCCCACTTCAGCCAAGTAGGGGCAACAACGGCAGTAAAGCCGTGAGAGGTCGGTAAAACGACAAATAGGGTGGCACCGCGGGTAAAAAGCCCGTCCCTTCCCAGGGACGGGCTTTTTTTATTGGCAATCGGGAAAAAATAAAAAATATATAAAAGGAGATGTGGACTTCATGCATAAGGGGAAAGTTATTCTTGCCTATAGCGGTGGACTGGATACTTCGGTGGCGATCAAGTGGCTTCAGGAAAAAGGTTACGAAGTTATTACGTTGACAGCGGATGTGGGCCAAAATATCGATTTGGAAGCTGCCAAGGAAAAAGCTCTGAAAATCGGCGCGTCAAAGGCGTACGTTATGGACCTCAAAAAAGAATTCGTGGAATCAATGGTATGGCAGGCGCTCAAGGCAAATGCGTTGTAAGAAGGCAAATATCCTCTCAATTCGGCTCTTTCAAGGCCACTGATCGCAAAATACCTTGCGCTTATAGCGAAATTGGAGGGTGCCGTGGCTGTCGCCCACGGTTGTACGGGAAAAGGTCAGGATCAGGTGCGGATCGAAGTTTGCTCAAAAGCGCTAGATCCCGAACTGGAAGTTATAGCTCCGGTAAGGGACTGGCATTTTTCTCGGGATGCCGAAATAGAATACGCAAAAGAGCACGGTATCCCAGTGCCGGTTACGAAGGAAAGCCCTTATTCGATCGACGCGAATCTATGGGGTCGCTCAATCGAATGCGGGCCGCTGGAAGACCCCTGGACCGAGCCTCCCAGCGATGCTTTCAAGATGACTGTCGATCCGTGGAATGCACCGGATAAACCCGAATATATCGAAATAGAATTCGAGAAGGGTATTCCGGTATCACTC
>JAHDOX010000055.1 GCA_018434645.1 Synergistales bacterium
AAAAGCCCTTTCGGGAGATCTTGAAAATTTAGAAAAGAAAGAAGCCATGGCGATTTTGCGCTCTCCTTCGCTGCTTTTCGAGCTACACAAGGAGATATGGAAATCATTGGAAAATGTATTTCCTGATCAACTGAGTGGTCATTTGTCATAATTTTGGGACTCGGTTCTCCCTGCAACTCGATGAGAGAAAATGCCGGGTAAATCCTGGCACATAGGAAAAGGCGTACCACCGCAATCAGCGATACGCCTTCCGGTTGATTTATGTAAATGAGCCAGGGATGCCTTAGAGCCAGCCCTTTTGCCGCCAGTAGTCGTATTCTCCTTTCCATTCGTCCTTCCTTGATGAAATGACAGGCTTGAAGAAGGCTTTCCTTTTTTGCATCAGGGCGAGCTGATCGTGGTACGTTTTTTGCTCTTTAACCGCCCGGACAAGTTTTTCGCCCAGCGCCCTCGCCTTTTTCCTTGCCTCCTGCATGCCGGACATGGGGGCCGAGACGCCGCATACGTACTGTGCGCCGCAGCTTATCAGGTACTCTTTCAGGTATTCGGGGACCATTTCGTGGGGGCCGCCGCCGGATGTGGCGAAGGCGGCGCTGTATTTGCCCCTCAGCATCTGGCAGTGAACGAAGGGGCTCGAGCGGTCGAGAAGGACCTTCGACTGCGCCGTCACCTGATTTATGTAAACCGGCGACGCCAGGATTATTGCATCGGCATCAAGCATTTTTTTGAGAACTTCTCCGATGTCGTCTTTGAGTGGGCAAGCAAGCAGTTTTTTGTGGCAGGCACCGCAGCCTGTACAGAATTCGATGTGCAGTTCACCCAGATGGACCTGCTCGACTGAAATATCTGGTTCTACTTCCGTTGCGCCGGCAAGCGCCTCCTCGACCAGCTTCAGCGTGTTGCTGGATTTTCCCCTCGGGCTGCCCGAGATACAAAGTAACTTCATGGATTTCCATCTCCCTTGCTGCAAACCCCGCCCCGGTTTTACCGGTACTGTTTTTTCGTCCTGAGGCGACAAATCGAAATGATACGCCCCGGCAGGCAACGTTGTCAAAAAAGGACTGTTTCAGATGTCCGGTTTCAAGGCGCGCGAATAAAACCAAAACTATTGTGTTAAACTGGTACCGGGATTTTGAAAGGATTACATCAAGTGTTGAGGGAGGCAGAATAACATGAGTTGCACCGAATCTCCAAGATTGTGTTCATCGATTACGATCGGCAAGGTGACGATCAAGAACAGGCTTGTAGTTGCGCCCATGGTTACCGTCTATTGCGACCAGGATGGCATGGCGACGGAACGTTTCATACGTTATCACGAGGAGAAGGCGAAAGGCGGATGGGGCCTTATCATAGTTGAAGACTATGCCGTAGACCCCATGGGAAGAGGTTTCTGGACGCCGGGGCTTTGGAAGGACGAACAGATAGCATCCCACTCGGAGTTGGTAGAGAGGGTGCATGCCGCGGGGGCAAAGATTATAGCGCAGGTCTACCACTGCGGGAGGCAGACCAGCTCTGCCATAATAGGCCAGCAGCCAGTTTCGGCATCGCCGTTGCCCTGTCCGATCATGGGTGAGGTCCCCAGGGAGCTTTCCGTGCCGGAAATCAAAAAGATCGTCTCCCAGTTCGGCGACACGGCGCTCAGGGCGAAAAAAGCCGGTTTTGACGGTGTACAGGTGCACGGGGGCCACGGGTACCTTATCGCCCAGTTTATGTCGAACTATTCCAACAAGCGGTCCGACGAGTACGGCGGAACCCTGGAGAACAGGATTCGTTTCCCCCTTGAGATCATCGCCGATATCAGGAAAAAGTGTGGCCCGGATTTTTTAATCGACTTCAGGATTTCCGGCGAGGAGAAGGTGCCCGGCGGGCGTACCATCGAGGAGACCAAGGTTATCGCAAGGCAGCTTGAAAAACAGGGCATCGACATGATTCATGTTTCGGCCGGGACATACGAGAGCACCTGGGCTATCATCCCTCCCATGAACATTGCCAAAGCATGGATCGTGGACTGGGCGGCCGAGGTCAAGAATGCGGTCGATATCCCCGTAACGACGGTGGGGCGCATCAACGACCCGCTTGTGGCGGAGAGCATACTGGCTTCGGGGAAGGCGGATCTGGTTGCCATGGGACGCGCGTCGCTGGCCGACCCCTGGTTCCCGAACAAGTACTTTGAAGGCAAACGCGACGATATCCGGCCATGCATAGGGTGCCAGCAGGGCTGCCTGGAGGTTTTGTTCAAGAACGAGCCGATTCGCTGCCTGGTGAACCCCACTTTAGGTTTCGAGTACAAGGACGAGCTTGAAAAGGTCGAAAAACCCAAAAAGGTCACCATCGTCGGTGGGGGGCCTGCCGGTCTTGAGGCCGCTCGGGCGGCTGCGCTGGCTGGTCACGATGTAACGCTTTACGAGAAGACGTACCGCCTCGGCGGACAGTTTTTAACGGCTTCCATACCGCCGGTGAAAGGCGATTTGACGGCCTACCTTTCCTGGGCCGGAAACCAGCTTGAAAAGCTCGGCGTGGATGTAAAGTTGGGCACGGAATATACGGCCTCACTTTGCGAGGAGGAAAAGCCCGACAAGGTTATCCTCGCCACGGGGTCGAAACACGCACGGCCCCCGCTTCCGGGGATCGAAGGCCCCAATGTGGTTACCGCCGAAGATGTCTTGTGGGGAAGGAAAGCCGCGGGGCAAAAGGTGATTATCGCCGGGGGTGGCATGATCGGAAGCGAGACGGCAACCTACCTTGCGTCTTTGGGCAAACAGGTGACCATCGTGGAAATGCTTCCCGAAGTGGCTGCCGACGAGGAATTCACACGTCGGGTTTTGATGATGAAGATGTTCGAGGAAATGCACATAAATGTATTGACGAACACTAAAATCAGTAAAATCACCGAGAGCGGTGTCGAGGTGGAAACCGCTGCGGAAACAAGGGAGATTGCAGCCGACACGGTGGTTTTGGCCTTGGGGATGAAGCCCGAGACTGGTCTGGCGAAGGAACTGGAAGGCAAGACGGAAGTGGTCTTGGTGGGCGACGCCGTCGAGGCCCGAAACGGCCTGGAGGCCGTAAGGGAAGGCTTCCTTGCGGGTGCGGGGGCTTAGCATCCCAAGGCAGAATTGTCAGAATATTCTTTCGTTGACAGATGGCGGAAGGTTGTATAACATACTACACAATCTCGGGGCGAGGCCCCCGGACAGGAAAGAGTGGTTGCGAAAGTGAAACGGACGACGGCATCAGCAGCAGTTATTAACACCATGATGATGTGCATGTACGGCGGTCCCCCTGGGGTGATCGGCGCAGCTTGATGCTGCCGTCGAAAGACCTTTCAGGCCGGGACCTTCATTTTTTTTGAAGGTCCCGGCTTTTTTTATGCTTTCACGCCGCGGGTGCGGCGAATGTTTCGGAGGTGTGGCGAGTGATCGAAATAAGGAACGTGAAAAAGACTTTTCGTGCCGGCAACGGGGAATTCGAAGCTTTAAAAGGTGTGTCGCTGAGTATAGAGCCGGGGGAGATCTTCGGGATAATCGGCCTGAGCGGAGCTGGAAAATCCACGCTGCTCCGGGCCCTCAACCGCCTGGAAGAGCCTGATTCAGGCGAGGTCATCCTGGGGGGAACAGACGTAACCACCCTGGGCGCCCGGGACCTGCGGCGCCTGAGGAGGAATGTGGGGATGATCTTCCAGCAGTTCAACCTGCTTTCGTCGCGGACGGTCTTTAAAAATGTTGCCTTCCCGCTGGAAGTGGGAGGCTGGCCGAAAAAGGATATAGCACCGCGGGTTATGGAGATGCTCGAACTCGTCGGGCTTTCCGACAAGGCGCAAAGCTTCCCGTCCCAGCTGAGTGGCGGACAGAAACAGCGGGTCGGGATAGCCAGGGCCCTTGCGAACAAGCCTTCGGTGCTTTTGAGCGATGAGGCGACGAGTGCGCTGGATCCCAAGACGACGCAGTCCATCCTCTCGCTGCTGGAGGATATCAACAGGAGTATGGGGATAACCATCGTGCTTGTTACCCACGAAATGGGCGTAATCAGGCAAATCTGCCACAGGGTGGCCGTCCTGGAGGCGGGCAGGGTGGTGGAGTGCGGGAAGGTCAGGGACGTCTTCATGAAACCGGTATCCAGCACGGCCAGGGAGCTTTTGAGCCATTTACCGAGGCGCGGCTACGACGTGAGTCAGCTGCCGACGGAGCGGGGCAAGCCGGTGGTCTTGTTTTCGTTCAACGGCGACACGGCCGGTCAGCCTGTTATTTCGAGGGCCATAAAAAAGACGGGTGCGGAGATAAACATCCTTTCCGGCGAAATCGACAACCTGCCTTCTTCCAGGGTGGGAAGCCTCACGGTTCAGTTTGCAGGAACAGAGCGGGAGATCACGGAAGCCCTGTCTTACATTCGGTCGCAGAATGTCGTGACGGAGGTGATCTGGAATGGATAAGATGGCCGACCTCATCAGCCTGCTGGCGACCCCGACGTGGGAGACGCTTTACATGGTTTTTTTCTCGACCCTTTTTGCCACGGCCATAGGGTTTCCGCTGGGCGTGGTGCTGACGGTAACCGAAAAGGGAGGAATTCTGGAGAAAGAGTCGGTCTACAGGGTCCTGGACGGGATCGTAAACATTTGCCGGTCTTTCCCGTTCATCATCCTGATGATCGTGCTCTTTCCGCTTTCGCGGCTGGTGGTGGGCACTACGATCGGGACTACGGCTTCCATCGTGCCCCTTTCAATAGCGGCGGCGCCCTTCGTCGCCAGGGTGGTCGAAAGCGCGCTCAGGGAGGTAGACGGAGGGCTCGTGGAGGCTGCAGCATCCACGGGTGCACATCCGGTGGTGATCATTTTCAAGGTCTTGATACCGGAGGCTCTTCCATCCCTTGTGCTGGGAGAGACCTTGACGGTCATAAATATCATAGGCTATTCGGCCATGGCGGGAGCCATAGGAGGGGGTGGTCTGGGTGATCTCGCCGTGCGTTATGGTTTTCACCGTTTCCAGACGGACGTACTGATTGCGGCGGTCATAGTGATCATCGTCATGGTGCAGGCAATCCAGGGTGCGGGCAATGCACTTGCCCGCCGGGTCTCTCACTGACAGGAAAATTCAAATGATGGAGGAATGAAGGATGAAAAAAGTCGCTTTTCTTGTGTTTTCTGTACTTGCGCTCTTTTTGGTATCAGTCGCCGCTCCGGGTGCGGCCACGGCGGAAAATGTCCTTAAAATAGGGGCCACTCCTGTCCCTCACGCCGAGATACTCGAATTTATCAAAGACGACGTGGAAAAAGACGGCGTGGCCATAAGGATCATCGAGTTCACCGACTACGTCAAGCCCAATCTGGCGCTCAACGACGGCGAGATAGACGCGAACTTCTTTCAGCACGCTCCCTACCTGGAGGATTTCAACGCCAACCATGGCACGAAACTCGTTTCGGTGGGGACCGTACACGTGGAGCCCCTGGGGCTTTATTCGCAAAAAGTGAAGTCTGTGGACGAACTCGAAGACGGTGCGTTAATAGCAATCCCGAGCGACAGCGTAAACGGGGCCAGGGCTCTGCTTCTTCTGGAATCCAGGGGATTGATAACCATCGACAAGGAAGCCGGACTTGCCGCCACCGAACGTGACATCGTGGAAAACCCCAAAAAGCTCAAGTTCAAGGCCATAGAGGCCGCCCAGCTTCCCAGGGTCCTCCCCGACGTGGACGGTGCCGTCATCAACGGCAACTACGCCCTCGAGGCAGGGCTTAACCCGGCCGAGGACGCCATCCTGCTGGAGGGGGCCGAATCGCCCTACGCAAATATCCTGGTTGTAAAAGAAGGCAACGAGGGCGACCCGCGCGTCGCCGTACTTTTGAAGTACCTGCAGTCGGAAAAGGTTGCGGAATTTATCCTTTCCCGCTACGAAGGCGGAGTGGTTCCTGCATTCTAGGGGAAGCGGCCGACAGGGCCTGCCGGGAGGGCGTTACAGCGCGTCGCGGCTTCTGCCCTTCCGGTAGGCCCCCTTGAAGTACATGTCCAGGATAACGGCCCCGACGAAGACCACGCCCTTGACAAGCTGCTGAAGATAGCTCGATATTTCCAGAAGCCTGAGGCCGTTGTCGAGAAAACCCATGATCAAAACGCCGGTGATGGTCCCCCGGATTGTGCCCACACCGCCGAAAAGGCTTGTGCCGCCCAAAACGACGGAGGCGATAACGTCAAGCTCCAGCCCCAGGCCGATGCTAGGCTGGGCGCTCCAGAGCCTTCCTACCATCAAAAGCCCGGCCAGTCCGGCAGTGGCCCCGCTTATGGCATAAACCGCCACGGTAACGGCCCCTGTTCTTATTCCCGCAAAGTGGGCGGCCTCGCGGTTGTCTCCCACTGCGTATACGCCCGTCCCGAAGGGCGTAAATCGCAATGCTGTCCAGGCCGCCAGGGCACAGGCGAACAATATGTAGCCCGAGACGGGGAAGCCGCCGATGGAAGCCCATCCCGCGTAGTTGAAAGCCGGTGATGTGCCCGATACAGGGTTCCCCTGTGTAAGAAGAAGGGTCAGCCCTCGGGCTGCTGCCATCATGGCAAGGGTCGCCATGAAAGGCGGGACTCGGCCCCACTGGACTAAAAGGCCCGAGACAAGCCCGCAGGTCGCCCCGGCCAGAATTGCCAGGGCCCATGCGGCGGGCCAGGGAAGACCCACCGCCACATTGAGCCAGGCTCCAAAGGCTCCGGCCAAAGCCACAACGCTGCCGACGGACAGGTCGATGCCCCCGGTCAGGATGACGAAGGTCATGCCGATGGCGCAAATGCCCATGACGGCCGCCTGCCCGATGACGTTTGCCACGTTGGAAGGCTGGAGCACGTGGGGGCTGTTCAGGGCCAGTATGGCCAGAAGAACGAATAAAACGACCAGGTTGCCGTGCTTGCGCCAGTTAAAGGAGGACATTGCGTTCACCTCCCGCCGCTGCCAGCATGATCCTTTCGCTGGTGGCCTCGTCGCGGTCAAAAGTCGCGGCGATGCGGCCTTCGCGCATGACTACGATGCGGTCGCTCATTCCCAGGATCTCGGGAAGCTCGGAGGAGATCATTATGATGGCCATGCCCTCGTGGGTCAGCCTGTTCATCAGGTGGTGGATTTCGGCCTTGGCTCCTACGTCGATGCCGCGTGTCGGTTCATCGAGAATAAGTATCCCGGGATTTACGCTGAGACCTTTGGCGATGGCGACTTTCTGCTGGTTTCCGCCCGAAAGATTGGCAATCTCCTGGTCGAGGTCGGCGTATTTTACGTTGAGTTCGGTAGTAAGCCGTTCGGCTTCGAGTCGCCGGTTCCTGCGGTCCACGAGGAAACGGCCCAGGAGCCTGCGCACCAGTTGCAGGACCGTGGCGTTGCTCTCCACGGAGCGGTTCAGGAAAAGCCCCTGTAACTTCCTGTCCTCGGGGACGAGAAAGAGCCCTGATTCCAGCGCGTCGGCGGGGCGCTCAATACGGGCTTCCTCCCCCCTTATGAGGACACGTCCCCTGTCGAAGGGCTCCAGGCCGAAAAGACATCGGGCCACGTTGCTGCGGCCGCTTCCGACCAGGCCTGAGAATCCCAGGATCTCGCCCTCTCTTACGCTGAAGGAAATATCCTCGAGCACTCCCTGTCTGCAAAGCCCTTTTACTTCGAGTGCGACTTCTCCCGGCGGCGGAGCCTCCCTGGGGAAGAGGACGTCCACGCTGCGGCCCACCATGAGCCGCACTATGTCTTCTTCGTTGAATTCGCCGATGGGGCCTCCTCCGGCGTAGGTCCCGTCCCTCAGTACGGACACCGTGTCGGCCACCCTGAAAACTTCTTCCAGGCGGTGGGAAATGTAGATTATTCCAACGCCCTGTTCCCTGAGCTCGTCAATGAGTGAAAACAGCGTTTCCGTTTCGCGGCTCGAAAGGCTCGATGTCGGTTCGTCCATGGCCAAAACGCGGACGTTCAGAGACAGGGCCTTTGCTATTTCCAGAAGTTGCCGCTCCCCCGTAGTGAGAGTGCCCGTTTCACGGTCTGCCTCGAAGGATGCATGTACACGCTCCAGGATTCGGCGTGCTTTTTGGCGCATGACGGATCGGTCCAGAAAAGGGCCTTTTCTCGGTTCCCTGCCCAGGAAGATGTTTTCGGCCACTGTAAGGTGGGGAGCCAGGCTCAGCTCCTGGTGAATGACGGCTATTCCCGCTTCGAGCGCTTCCCTGGGGTTTTTCCAGTCCACCTTTTTGCCCGAGAGCAATATGTCGCCGGCGTCGGGTTTGTGTATCCCCGAAAGGATCTTTATCAGTGTGGATTTCCCCGCGCCGTTTTCTCCGACCAGGGCGTGTACCTCTCCGGCCTTGACGCTGAAGGCTACGTCGTCAAGGGCGTGAACGCCCGGGAAATACTTGTGAATTCCCCTTACGCCGAGTAACTCTTCCAAGGCAACGTCATCCTTCCATATTTGAGAAGCCGAAAAAACGTGGCATACTGTAAAATAAGCTTACAAAGGCTTCGTTAAAGTATACCCTTTCAGGGACGGTGTGGAAAAGTTCATGCAACCGCGGAGGAAGGGCAGATATTACCAAAGGAGGCGAACCGCTTGGTTAAAGCCGTCGTCGTAGGTTCGGTCAACATGGACCTGGTAGTCGAGACCGAAAGGCTCCCTCGTCCAGGAGAAACCCTTTCGGGCGGTCGTTTCAGCACCGCCGGGGGAGGCAAGGGAGCAAACCAGGCCGTAGGCACGGCACGGCTTGGGGCTTTCGTCTCAATGATGGGTGCCGTCGGTGACGACAGTTTCGGGACCTTGATGCGAAGAGGCCTCGAAAAAGAGGGCGTCGACTGCAGCCGTGTGGCCGTGAGAAAGATGGAAACTACGGGAGTGGCGGTGATAACCGTCCTTCCGGGAGGGGAGAATACCATCATAGTCGCCCCCGGAGCGAACGGCACCGTGACACCCGATGACGTGAAAAACGGCGCGGAGGTCCTCGAAAGCGCAGATATCCTCCTGGTGCAGCTCGAACTTCCCGTGGAGACCGTTTTCGAGGCCCTGAAAAGGGGGAAAAACTCCGGGACGATGTCCGTTTTCGACCCTGCACCCTACAAGGACCTCCCCGGTGAAATCTGGAGATATGTGGACATAGCTGTACCGAACAGGCTGGAACTGGAGGCGTTCACTGGGCTTGGCGACCTCGAGGCAGGTGCCCGGAAACTTCTTTCCATGGGGCCGCAAGCAGTGGTGACCACCCTGGGTACCGAAGGCGCCTACGTGCTTTCCGAAGAGACAAGTTTCAAGATTCCTTCGTTCAAGGTAAAATCCGTCGATTCCACCGGTGCCGGGGATGCCTTTTCAGCTGCTTTGGCAGTGTCTTTGGCTGAAGGGTTTCCCCTCGTCGAGGCGGTGCGTTTTGCCTCGGCTGCGGGAGCGCTGGCCAGCACTGTGATGGGAGCCCAGCCGAGCCTCCCGCGCAGGGAGCAGGTTGAGTCTTTCCTGGAGCGTTTCCCGGCATTGGACAAAGGTGATAAAAGGACGGTCAGGGGGGTGGAGGAAAGGTGAAAAAAGGCGGTCTGCTGCATCCCGAGCTCAACTTTTATGTCTCGCTTTTAGGCCATACCGACCGGTTCTGTGTGGCCGACGCAGGGCTGCCCATTCCCGAAAATGTCTCGAGGGTGGACCTGGCCTATTTGCCCGGGCGGCCTTGCTTTTGGGACGTTTTGGAAGCGCTTTTGGGCGAGACCGTTGTGGAAAGGGCATTCTGTGCAAAAGAGGCTTCGACCGAACTGAGGGAAGGCCTGAAAGAACTCCTGGGCCCCGAGTGCGAGCTTGTGGCGGTGCCTCATGAAAAGCTCAAGGAGATGGCCGGTTCGGTCAGGTTCGTGGTGAGAACGGGCGAATGCACGCCCTTTGCTAACGTGATTTTACAGTCGGGGGTTTTCTTCTGAAAATGGCTTTGGAGGAAAGTCGTACACGAAAGATTTTTAGGAGTTCTTATGCCATTCTCGGGGCGGTTCTGGTCGTGTTGTGCGCCCTGCTGGCCTTTATGGAGCCAAGGTTTCTGACGGTGGACAATTTTCTCAACGTAATGCGGCAGTCGTCCATTATCGGAATCATCGCCCTGGGCATGACCTGCGTGATTCTCGCCAGGGGGATAGACCTCTCCGTAGGGAGCATCGTGGCGCTGTCCTCCCTTGTGGCTGCGGCGGCCGTACGCGCCGGCGTCCCCTTTTTCGCCGCCTGGGGGATAGCTCTTTTAGTGGGGGCGCTTTGCGGCGGGATCAACGGGGTAATAGTGGCCCGGCTGGGTATACCGCCTTTCATCGTCACCCTTGGCATGATGGGTGCGGCGAGGGGTGCGGCGCTTCTTTTTACGGGTGGAGCGCCGATCAGCAGCCTTTCCGGTGCCTTCAGGGTCCTGGGAACGGGGAGCGTGGCGGGAATTCCTGTTCCCATCCTTGTTTTTGCCGGGGTTTTCGTCCTGTTCTATGTGCTGCTCGAGCGGTCGGTCTGGGGCGAGCAGGTACGTTCCATAGGGTCGAACCCTGTTGCCGCCTGGGGATCGGCGATTTTGGTTCCCAGGATTACCGCTTCGGTTTTCATGGTGAGCGGCATCCTTTCGGCCCATGCCGGACTGGTGCTGACCGACAGGCTCGACGCGGCGCAACCCACGGCGGGCCTTGGTTACGAGTTCGGTGCCATCGCGGCCGCCGTTTTGGGAGGGACCCAGTTTTCCGGCGGAAAGGGGACACTCTTCGGGACGGTCCTGGGGGTTTTGATCATGGGAGTGATCGGCAACGGGATAAATATCCTGAACGTCAACCCCTTTTATGAGCAGGTTGTAAGAGGCCTGGTTATCGGCGTGGCCCTGGTATTTTACGGTCGTTTCGCAGCCCGAGGGACGGCCCGGGTTTTACAATAGGGCGAAAAGGATAAAAAAAAATAAATGGAGGTGGAGCAAGTGAAAGGCAGGAAACTTGTTCTTTCGTTGGTTGCAGTGCTTCTTTTGACCGCCTTCCCGCTGGCGGCGTCGGCGGCCCAGACCCTGGGTCTGGTCGTTTCGACGCTTAACAATCCCTTTTTTGTGACGCTTAAGGAGGGAGCCGAACAGAAGGCGCAGGAGCTTGGAGTGGCCCTGGTGGTTTACGATGCCCAGGACGATTCGGCGAAAATGACGTCGGCCATGGAGGACTTGATCCAGAAGAAGGTGGATGCCATACTTGTCAACCCCACCGATGCAGACGCCGTGGTTCCGTCTATCCTCAAGGCAAACGCCGCGAAGATCCCCGTTTTCACCATCGACAGAGGAGCGACCTCCGGTAAGGTGGTCTGCCACATAGCAAGCGATAACGTGGCCGGAGGCAAGATGGCCGGAGAGTTTCTGGCAGAGCAGATCGGCCGTTCCGGAAAGGTTGTAGAGCTGGTGGGCATTCCGGGTACCAGCGCGGCCCGAGACAGGGGCAAGGGGTTCCATGAGGCCATGGAACAATACCCGGGCATCGAGATTGTGGCCTCCCAGGCGGCTGATTTCAACCGGGACAAGGGGCTTACGGTGTTTGAAAATATTCTCCAGGCCCAGCCGGAAATAGACGGGGTCTTCGCCCATAACGATGAAATGGTTCTCGGCGCGATAGCCGCAGCGGAAGCCGCCGGAAGAAAGGGCATAGTCTTCGTCGGATTCGATGCCATCGACGACGCGGTCAAGGCCGTGGAAGAAGGTAAGCTGGCTGCCACAGTCGCCCAGCAGCCCGGGGAAATGGGTCTTTTGGGCGTGGAATACGCCGTAAAGTTCCTTAACGGCGAGGATACCCCCGATTTCGTGCCCGTTCCACTGAAGCTGGTGACGAAGTAGGTTCCGGGATTCCTTGAAAAAGCCGGCCGAAAGTTGGTTTCAAAAGGGGGAAGGGTTAAACCCTTCCCCCTTCTCTAGGGTACAGGAATTCTGCCCCGTTTTATAAAAGGCGTGTAGCCTTTTATAAAATAATTGGTGCAGAAGGGAGGAGATCCTTTGTATGGGACTTTTCAGAAGACGACCCACCGTGGATTTCAGAAGAAAATCGCCCTGGCCGAGGCGCATACTGTTGCTTTTTTTGGTTGCGGCAGTGGCCGGGCTTGGCATATACGTATCAAGGGCCCAGTTAGGCGGCCTTGCATCGATCGTCAAAAAGGAAAAGCCTGAAAAGACCGTATCCGAAACGCCGCAGTTGCCCAAACTTCCTCCTGAATATGCGAACAGGGTGACGCAGCTTGTCAATGAAAAGGACCTCCAGGACCGATACTGGTTATGGATCGTGAAGAAGGATTTTACCCTGTCCGCCTTCAGGGGCATGGAACGCGTCGGGGTATATGAAGTTGCCATAGGTGAAAATCCCGGCGACAAGCAGGCCATCGGCGACCTGAGGACGCCTGAGGGAATTTTTACCGTGGAAAGCCTGCACGATTCGCGTGCCTGGGTACATGATTTCGAGGAAGGTCCCGTCGAGGGGGCTTACGGTCCCTGGTTCATACGCCTCAAGACCGGGTGGCAGGGAATAGGCATCCACGGCACTCATGACCCTTCCACCCTGGGAACGATGACCACCGAAGGGTGCATCCGAATGGAAAACGAACACCTGCTCGAAATCCTGGAGTTTGTGAGCGAGGGCACGGTGGTTGTCATCGACCCCTGATTTTTTTGAATTTCCGAAAAGGAGCCTGCAAGTGTATAATTATTTTAAACGTGCGGCCATGAAACTTGTCCCTGCCGAAAACGCCGCCTTTTCTACCAACCGGAATCATTCCTGGTCCGCCCTTTCGCACGTTCTATCAGCCTGCGGGTTAATCCATTGTGGGGTAGTGAGGCCGGTGAATCATGTCTACAGCTGCACCTATGGACGTCTGAAAATTGAGGAAGCCATTTTGAAGATCCGCGATTTTACGGAGGAAGAAGGCCGTTACGACCTTTTTGTGGGGACTGATTCCCAGGTCGAAAACGGGAAAACGCTTTTCGTGACGTCCATCGTCGTCCACAGGGTAACCAAGGGAGCTATATTTTTCATCAACAGCAGGCTTTCGGAAAGGGTCTTCACTATCCGCGACAGGCTTATCGAAGAGGCATACCGGAGCCTGCAGATGGCCCAGCGTATAAACGAGCTGGGCGCAGCGCTCGGATGCGAAATCTGCAGCGACGTCAAATGCCTTACCATAGATGCCGATGTGGGTGAAAACGGGGCCTCCCGGGATGTAATCCGGGCCATAGTCGGAATGGTTGCCGCCTTTGGCTACAGCTGCCGTTTCAAGCCCGAATGTTCCACCATCAAGGTGGCCGACAAATACACCAAGGTCCGCGTGCCTGCAGAACCCGCGCCGGCACCGGCTACATAAAAGCAAAAGGCGCAGCCGGGAAAAAGTGTTAGGGCAGCAGGGTATTTCTGAACGCTTTTGCCATTGACACAGGAGTGGCAAAAATATACGCTATTACTATAGCAGGATAAAAGGGTTTGCGACCTGTTAGAGGAAGATCAAGTATGCAGTATCACGGGGGGAGGGACCACGATGACGAGCAGGATGACTACAGGCGGAACCACCTATGTAGTGGCCAGAAACCCCGTGACCGGGGAATACCAGCTCGTGACGCGGGGTCGTTATCCCTTTGTCGTGATAGAAAGCCCTGAACCGATGCTCAGGCTGGTCAAGTTCGTCGACTTTTTAGGACATTACGTGGATCCTGTCGAAAACGGATTTATCGTTGCCTGTTCCCGGCCTTACGAAGGGGAGTACCTTACACGGGAGGGCTATGCCGCGGTGGTGATTGACGTGATGGAATTCGTGGAAAAATCCGGATACCGGTGCTGCATAGTTCTTTCGTCCAGCGTGTGCGTGTACGTCAACGCCGACGGTTCCATCCAGCCCGGACAGACGCCCGATCCGTACTCGGAAATTCTCTAGCATCGGCGGAATTTTGAAATACGACATAAACGAAAGGCTCTACGAGTTTATTCATGGGTAGAGCCTTTTTCTGTTAAATGGGACTGCACGCTTTAGCTTCTTCAGACCGAAAGCAGTGCCTTTTTCGATTTCATCCATTCGGTGAGAAACTCGCCGGTGTAAAAGACCTCGATACCCATGGCCTCGAGCTTTTCCACCACGCCCAGGTTCTCGGCGCATTTCCTGCAGGCGATGACCCGGATCCCCTTTTCGAGGAAGCCCTTTATGTTTTCCTGGATGCTCTCGTCCTCGGCGACAAGCCTGGCTGTGGCACCCCAGATCAGCAGGGTGACCTCTTCCCACCAGCCTCTGAGTTTCGAATTCATGGTGTACAGAAAGACCATGTTGTCCACCGTTTCCCTTTCCGTAGTCGTCCATAGCACGAGAAGTTGTCCACTTGTGTCGGTGCTCATGAATATTGCCCTCCATTTCTCGAAATTGTTTGTTATTCAACGATAACAGAAAAGCCTGATTCACTTGTGAAAAAGTTTTAAAGTATTGGATCTATTCTTTCTTGTACAATAATGGTGGTTAAGATCAGGCGGTGATTGCATTGTACCTTAGCGGTTTGGCCTTTGCCATCGGGGCGGCTTTACTTTGGGGAACGGCGGGCCCCATCCTGCGAATAATAGGGACCTATGGAGTAGATATCCTGACGGTAAACCTGATCAGGTATGGCGGCGCCTCGATAGTACTCTGGATTGTCACCTTCACAGCCGCCAGGCGCAGGGAAAAGCCTTCCTGGAGCTGGAAGAACGCCCTTTTCATTCTCGGGTCCGCCGGCATGCTCACCAGCAGCCTGGGGCTTAACGTGGCCTTTCTCCGCATATCGGTGGGCCTTGCCATGGTGCTCTATTATACTGCGCCATGCTGGGTGATGCTGGGCACCTGGTTTTTCTCCAGACGTATAGCCACTCCATACCAGATAGTCGCCTTTTTGCTTGCTATCGCTGGAGTCTGGAAAGCCGTAGGCGGTGCCAGGATTTCAGGGTCTTTCGACTTGACAGGTGTGGCGGCGGCCCTCACAGGTGCCGTAGGGTACGCCTTTTATGTATTGAACGGTCACTTCGGGCCCGGGAGAGGAGACAGTTTTGGCCTTTTCCGCCGTACCTTCTTCGCCGCAGCGATCATGATGCTGCTTTTAAACATCTTTACAGCCAATATAGGAGCGCTGTTTTCCATTCCGGCACGTGCATGGCTGCTTCTTTTGTATCTTGCTATTTTCAACTCCCTCGTGCCATACGGGTTCTTTCTTATGGCCCTGCGCCGCATTTCCGGCAACGCGGCCGCAATCGCAACCATGAGCGAAGTCCCCTTTTCCATGGCTTCGGCCTTTCTCATGCTGGGCGAACGCCCCGAGGTGGGGGCCGTCATTGGTGGGGCGCTGGTGCTTTTGGGCGTGGGCGTAATGACCTTCGACAAGGGGGAAGGCAGCCGCTAAAAAACGGCGGAAACCTTCCCCCATCCCTCAGACTCTTGTTTTTATCCTTTTAGATTTTGCGCCGGCCCGTAGGGGGAGGACCCGCGTTGGTAAAAAAGAAGCAGTTTACGTTGGAGCGCAATACGCGCCGGAGTTCAGTATCCATTGATTTCTACCGTCCTGTCTTTCCCGTTTCCGGGAGATTGGTGCATTTATAGCGTGCATTGGAGGAGCTGTAAAGGAAAATTCGGCTCCTGAGACGAGATAAACGACTGGGGTCTCGAAGAGCTCAAGCGCGATACGGCGTGGTAGCCCCGGGCCGTTCTTTTGGAAGGAAGAGGACCGGGTTCGTGCGGATTGGACTGGTAAAAGAGCCTGAGGTTCTTGCTGAAGGGGCGTCTCGCATTGCCGAAACTCTGGAAAAGTGGCGATGCGTCAGCCCTTCCGGTCAAAAATAGTTTTTTTAAGCGAAGCGGACAGCTTCTCCCTTATGCGGGAGTGATGACTCCCGCGCCAGTAGATCTGGCCGCACCCGGGACATCGTGTAAAGGTCTCGTACATCAGGCGGGTAAGCGGCTCGAGTCGGTCGTTTATCTCTTCTTTTTCGACCAGCTCGAGGATACCGTTACATTTGGGGCAGCGCGAAAAAAGTTCGATTCTTTCTTCCAGCCCGAAAAAGGAGACCACCTCGCCTAACTGATCCCAGGGATCAGAGGCCCGGACGAGCCGTCCCCATCTTACGGCGTTTCTTTTCAGCAGTTCCCGATCTCTGGTCAAAACAATCCTTCCCTCGGCTTCGGCGGTCTCCGCTATGCGATCGTCGTCCCAGTCCGGACTGTAGAGGGTGTCGAAGCCGGCAAGTCTCAGCAGCTTCGCCAGCCTTCCCACGTTAACATCGACGATGAAAGAGATGACTTCAAGCGGATCAGGAAAAAGAAGAGTGGCCCTGGTGACGTCCACAGGGGGCAAGTGGGGCCACACGTGAAGTGTTTCCCCAAAACGAGGGATATACATGAAAGAACATTCACGACCCTCACCGGTGGTAATGCGTCCGACTTCTGTGTGGGGCACTCCCTGGGACTCGATAAGATCTTTGGTGCAAGCCGTGCGGTAGAGCAGTCTGGGTGTCTTGCTGTTATTACCGTTTCTGTTCAGGAGTGCTACCAGATCTCCACAAAACTCCAGCCTGACGGTCATGGTTTTTCTCCCCCTCTTCGAGGGTGCTAAGAAGATTCTTTACCAAGGCAAGCCGTATGTAAAGCGCCTTGCCCGCTAAAGCGTTCTTTAGCGGGTTGCAAACCGCGAGACCGGATCACGCAGGAGCAAAATGACGAGAACGACGGCGCTTGCGAGGGAAGCGACGATGGGCGTACTTGCTGTGGCGCACACGTAAAGGGGCGTGGAAACGGCCAGGGCCGCCTTGAAGACCGACATTATCCGGTTTTCACCCAGATGTTTTCTGACGAACCCGGAAGGAAGAAAGGCTTTCAAAAATCCCGACGCAAGAAAGCCGAAAAGCATGAATGGCGCCGATGCTACGAGGACCGACCAGGCCCCCTGGAGGATTGTTGCTAACAGGTCTATCATTGAAATCGACTCCTAACCAAAACATGTTAGGTAATCCTAACATGTTTTGGTTTAAGAATCAACGAAAGACTTTGAAGTCTGGGGGATTTGCAGGATGGTGAAAACTTTGGGAATTTCCACGAGTGCCAGGTCTCAGATGGTGAATATCACGCAGGAAGTCGCCGCGGCTGTCCTGGAATCAGGCGTAACAAGAGGGGTGTGCCGCGTTTTTGTGCCACACACGACGGCGGCCGTTACCATAAATGAATCCGCCGATCCGGACGTTGCCGCAGACATATTGGCGGCCCTCGACGGACTGGTGCCGTGGAATGGCGGTTATCGCCACGGAGAGGGGAACTCGGCGGCTCATATCAAGGCCTCTTTAGTCGGGCCTGAACTTACGTTGCTGGTCGAAGACGGCAGGCTGGTTTTGGGAACCTGGCAGGGGGTTTTTCTGTGCGAGTTTGACGGGCCGAGAAAACGGAAGGTACTGGTCAGGGTGGACGAGGCCTGACTCCATGGAAAAAGAAGGGTGGAGCTTTAGGGGAAAGGTGACTCCACCCTTTGAGGCATTTTGTATCGGTTACGAATGTGTTTTAGTCCAGCGTGAATTTTTCGAGATAATCGCAGCTTTTAAGTTTTTCGGCGATGTTTTTGCCCAATTGC
>JAHDOX010000129.1 GCA_018434645.1 Synergistales bacterium
CTTTTTCCCTGAAGAGCTTGAGGATGACTTGCCTTTCTTGAGAACTCTCATCCGAGATATGAGAGAATTTCGTACTCTGTCAAAATATACTCTCCGTCGCTTTGCTGAGCTGCAAATCGAACCCGGAAAACAAAATGAGCTGAAAAAACTGAAAGAGGAATTGTCCTATCTTCGTTCCTATCTGGGTGAGGATTATCTACAAGAAATAGAAAAGAACCTAGGT
Organism: Synergistales bacterium; assembly: GCA_018434645.1. Lineage (GTDB taxonomy): Bacteria > Synergistota > Synergistia > Synergistales > Thermovirgaceae > UBA1876. The sequence goes on from JAHDOX010000129.1 coordinate 224, forward strand.
AATTTAAATAGTGAAATAGTTGTGGCGGTTGAGAACCAAGACAAGGGCAAAAATAACAGGCAGCACGAAAGCCTTGAAGAAAAACCATAAACACTACGAGCTGAGGAAGTGATGACTGATGGCGGAAAATAATCCATCTAATGTCTTTTCAGCGTTCGAAATTTTGCTAGAAGAAATTGAAGCAGAGATCGATTTTTTTACAGGAGTTGGTAGTCAAGCTCTGCAAGGGCGTGATTATAACAAAGCAAAGGAGCTGATAGATCACGCACAGGCAATAACGAATTTCCGCAATCAGGTGTCAGGATTGAGAAAAGAGTGGACAAAAATCAATGCTGCAGCTGAAGAAAAAGAAGATGAAGAAACTCGTATTCAACGGAATAACTTGGGTAAATTGAGAAAAGGGCTGAGAACACCTGAATCATCGTATGTCCTTCCTATACTCCAAGCACTTGACCAAATGGGGGGCTCGGGCAAAGTTTCAGAGGTACTCGACAAAGTTGGCGAGATCATGCGCCCGATACTTAAAAATATTGATTACGATCCACTTGCAAGTAATCCTGACAATCCACGTTGGCGCAATACAGCCCAATGGGCAAGAAACAGCATGGTCAATGAAGAAGGATTTTTAAAAAAAGATTCACCACGTGGTATTTGGGAAATATCAGAAAAGGGAAAGGCCTTTCTAAAAGAGCAGTGACGAATAAGTATGATTAGTGCAATCTGAGGAAGCCCGTAGGGCTGCTAATAAAAAACCGTTTCCGATGAATGAAAAAAGAAGGAGGTCGAGAGTGCACGAAGTCGAATGGGTAAAAACGATCGTTGCTCCTTCCATTGAAGAACGTTTGCAACAAAAAGATGCGAACCTTTCCCTCCGAGTTGGCTACAAACTTCCCTATGCCTACGAGATTTGTGCCTACGAAAATGATGAAGCTTGCCAAATTAGGCCAATGCCGTACGAAACGGATCTCCTGGTTGTAGAAAACCTAGGTGAAGAGAAATGGATTCCAAGAGTTGTTATAGAAGCTAAAGGTAACGGAGAAATCAATACCCACCCTGCAATTGCTTACAGCCACAAGGCTGCTACACACAGGCAAGTCCATCCGTATTTACGTTACGGCATCCTATTGGGTTATAGGAAACATTATCCCTTACCCGGCAGACTCTTCCGTCACGGAACACAATTCGACTTCATGATTTCTTGGGTGAAGCATGAACCAACGGAAAAAGAATTAGAAGATACTTTCGATGTATTGATAAAAGAAGTGGATGCCTCCAGGACAATGGAGAGGATTATTTATGATTCCAGAAAAAGGAGTAGGGATCATTACACAGTGTTGCAAAAGGAATTAAAGGTGTGGGGTAAGAGAGAGAAAACTTTGTAAAGAGTGGGGCTTGAACAAGGGATGATTTGGGAATCTTGCTACTGGAAAGATCCTCTTTTAGAAAGTGCAGTGCTATTTAAATCTTACTCTAAGAAGGAGATTGAAGAGTCTGATCTTGTACAAATAGAACGTGAAATTTTTATCGGTTTTTATTCGATAAGGAAGCTTATGGATACTTTCAAAATAAGTGACAAGATTAAACAATGGCAGTTATCTCTGGTGTGGCATCCCAAAAAAGAGGAATTTGGCATCATGCACAGTCAAACCTTAGAGGAGATTTACGACTTAGTGTTTTCTGCAAAATAGAAATGGCCAAAAATGCAAACAGAAATCCCCACTATTGCAAGTGAGAAATCCCCAGAAATGCAAAGGGCCATTGCAAGCATAACCTGAAAGCCTGTACCTTTTAGTTCGGCTCAGAACTGAAAGGGAGGCAATGGAGGATGCTCACAATGACCGAGATTGATGATATCAGAGATGCCTACTACAAAAAAGGCAAAGGCATAAGCGAAATTGCCAAGAAATTCGGCAAAGACCGCAAGACGGTGAGGAAATACGTCCGCAAAGAGGACTTCAACTGGACCAGGAAGGAATCTGCGACTGGCAAATGCCAACCGAAGCTGGATCCCTACAAGGGGACGATCGACAAGTGGCTGTCGGACGATCTGAAGGCTAAAAGGAAGCAGCGCCATACAGCAAGGCGGGTCTATGACCGTCTGATTGAAATCGAAGAAGGATTCAGCTGTTCCTACAGGACAGTGGCTTCTTACGTCAAAAGAAAGAAAAAGGACATATATGGCGAAACGGACGCGGCTCTTCCGTTGGTGCACAAGGCGGGGGAAGCCCAGGTAGACTTCGGTTCAGCTGAATTTTGGGAGAGAGGAACCCGTTACAGCGGTAAGTACCTGAACGTCTGTTTCCCCTCCAGCAACGCTGGGTACATGCAACTTTTCAAAGGGGAAAACACCGAATGCTTCTTCGAGGGACTTAGGAACATCTTCGAATTTCTTGGAGGTGTTCCACCGAGGTTGTGGTTTGACAACGCATCGGTAATGGTTGAATCCATAAAGAAAAAGGGAGGCCGTGACCTCACCGAGGCTTTTTTGCGCTTCAAACAGCACTATGGATTTGAGGATGCCTTCTGCAACCCAGCCTCTGGAAACGAAAAAGGGGGGGTCGAAAACAAGGTTGGCTACAACAGGAGAAACATGCTGGTCCCGCTACCAGACTTTGACGACTTGACGGAATATAACAGGACACTACTGGCAAAATGCGTCAAAGATCACGAAAGGGAGCACTATCGTTTCAACGAGACCATTGTCCGCCTGCACGAAAAGGACAAGGACATGCTTTTGCCGTTGCCGTCCGTTGCCTTTGACTGCGCCAAATACGAGACACACAGGGTAGATGCCTGGGGCAAATTCAGGCTTACGCCTAATCACGTCTATTCCACATCGCCCAAACATGCACGGGGGCGGCTGACGGTGAGAATAACCTCGGGCGAGGTCATTCCATTGGATGATAATCATCGCCCCGTCACGGTTCACCAGAGGCTTTACGGACAGCACAAACAGGAAGCCATGGACTGGATACCCTATCTCACTCAACTCTCCCGCAACCCGGGAGCTCTCAAGTACACGGGCATCTGGAATATGCTTCCGGATCCGCTTCAAGACTACCTTGAAGCAGCGGGCAGCGACGAACGGAAAGCAGTACTGAAGGTCCTTGCCCGCCTGAGTGAAAGAGATGGATTCAAAAGCGCCGTAGCCAGCGTAAAAGAAGCCCTCTCGCGCAACATATCGGACATTGACAGCCTTATAGCGCTTCACGATTACCTCAACGGCGAAAAGATTCCGGACCTGATGGATCTTGAAACCGCCAGGCTTCCCTTTCTACCGCTCTTTTCCTTCCCGGCAGAATCCTATGATGCAATGCTCGGAGTGGGGGGAAGCAAGAAATGTTGAAGGATGAGATAGCGGAGTGCTGCAAAAAGCTCAGGTTAAGCCAAAACCTTGCTGAAAGCAGTGAGACCGTCGAAGCTGAAACCTTTCAGGAATACCTTCTGGAACTATTGAGACTGGAGATCTGCAACAGGGAGAAAGCAAGGAAGGACAGACTCATAAAGGGAGCCGGCTTTTACAGTCTCAAATCCTTTGCGGACTTCCGTTTCGACGAGGTGAAACTCCCTTCGGGGATCACACCGGAGTACCTGAAACAGGGAACCTTCATCGAGGAAATAAAGAACCTCATACTCTACGGCAACGTTGGAACCGGTAAAACCCATCTGGCAACTGCTTTAGGCTTAGAGGCATGCAAGAGGGGCATGAGAGTCGGATTCTACAGGACAGCGACCCTTGTAAACCAACTGTCGGATGCCAAAAAATCAGGGGATCTGAGCAGGCTGCTCTCTTCCATCCGGAAGATGGACCTTCTGATTTGTGATGAATGGGGCTACGTACCCCTGGACAGGGAGGCAGCCCAATTGCTCTTCCAAGTTATTGCTGAAAGTTACGAGAAAAGGAGCGTGATATTGACAACCAACCTTGAGTTCAGCAGATGGATAGGGATCTTTTACGACGAACAGATGACCGCGGCAATGATCGACAGACTGGTGCATCACAGTTACCTGCTTATCTTCGATGGTCCGAGCAACAGGGTACGGGATTCTCTCATGCGAATTCAGGCATGAAAATTCCCCACCCTGCACTGGGGAAAAAGTTTTGCACAAGTGGGGAATTCCGGCTTGCAAAAAACACACAATTCTGTTATCGGAAAGGCCCAGAAGAAGATCCGCAAATTGACCAGGAATGGATGCTAGAACCATCCCTCTGCTCATTACAAAAAGAAAACACAAGATCACAATCACAGATCCAACGATGGTCGCCGCATCAAGTGTTGCGTCGAAAACATCCTTAACGGACAATGCCTTGAATACAAACTTTCCGACTATTAAGGTGTAAACCACGCCTACTGCTCCGGCTTCGGTAGGTGAACAGATCCCGCTATAAATTCCTCCCAGGATCAATACCGGCATAACTATCGCCCATACTGCCCTTTTCCCGGTGAAAACTATCTCTCTCCAGATTTCTTTATTTCCCTTTTTTGGTGCGACCTTTATGTTCATGTCGTGCCTCAGGAAGAAGATGTTTAAAAAACAATAAAGCATCGTTAATAGAATTCCTGGGAACATTGTCGAAAGGAAACATTCCGCAACCGATTGTCTTGTCGCTATGGCAAAAACTATCATTGGTATGCTGGGAGGAATCAAAAAAGCAAGCACTGAAGAGACTGCAATCAGTCCAGTGACGTACCCTGGGTCATAGCCGTTCTTAATCATCCTTGGAGCCATTATTTTCCCAATGGCAGCTATAGCGGCAGCCGCACTTCCGGAGATAGCGCCGAACAGCGCACAGGCTATTACTGTCACTACCCCAAGGCCGCCTTTCGTTCTGCCCACAAATGCATCAATAAAATTCAACAATCTTTCTGATATCCCACAGATCCCCATCAAGGTGCCTGCCATTACAAACAAGGGCAAAGCCAGAAGGGAGAAGCTTCCCACTTGAGCCATCCCGTAAGTAGCATGATAAGAGACGTCAATGCCGGATGTGAAACCGTAAAACAGGGCACCAAAACCGAACGCGAAACCAACAGGCATCTCCACAAGGATAAGCAGAATTACAATGAGTATCGTCAGGGAAAAAATTATCAACAGAACCACTCCCTTGGCTTTGGCTACAAAGAAAAGGGTTCAGGGACGGGGCTTGTTCCCCGGTTACCCTTGCTGCCCGGCCTGAACTGTACGCAAATCAAGAAATTCAAGAATTAACTGGACTAAAAAATAAAAAGTACAAAGAGAAAAACCTACTACGACCGCTAAATCCCATATGTACTTTGGCCATCTCATGTGAATGCTAAGCCGGCCAAGATTCATGTTAAAAAGGGTATTTTTGAACAGAAAATAGAGGAAAATCAAGGTCACAAGAAGACAAAGAAGGGTCGTCAAAAAACGGATAGCTTTAATAACTGAAGGTTTTTTGCACACAAGAACCAGAATCCCACCCATAATGTGTTCTCTGATTCTCACAGAATAGGCTGCTCCCAAAAAATAAGCCCAAAGAGCGAGGAGAGGAGCGCATTCCTCTATGCCCAGAAAAGGCAGTTTGATCACATAGCGCATTATGACCTGAAACACCATCAGGAAAGCCAAAGCCAAAGAGGCAAGTACCATTCCCATGGTTATGATCTTTACCAAAGATTCCTCAATTCTGTATAGCCATTCAAAAGACATGTAAACCCCCTTGTTCCTGTTGGAGCTATCTGGAACAGGGCTTAAAGGGGACAATAGGTTATTCGGCATAGGAGAGGCCTCCCAACACATTTCTTATGATTACAAAAGGACAGCCGTGGCGAACAATCATTTCCGGATTGCACGCCACAGCTTAATATCCTGAAACGCCCCTATTTCGTGGCCCCTACGGCATCGACTTTTGCTGCAGTATCCTTGATCCTTTGCATTACCTCAGGACCCACAACTTTTTCAAAAATGGGCCATTCTGCCTCTCTCGTCAATTTCTTGAAGACATCTCTCTGTTCTTTCGTAAGGTAAACCACCTTAACCCCGTGCTCTTCTATATCTTTCAATTGTGCCTCTTCGTCTGCTTCCACATTGTTCCACGCCCAGGTTTGAGCGTGCATGGCAGCTTCTCTCACCCATTTCTGTTCTTCTTCGGATAGGCTTTCGAACCATTTTTTGTTAATTGTAAAAAAGGCATGGTCAAGGTGTTCTTTCGTATGGACGAAAGCCTCAAGAACATCCGCAAACATAACAACTTCAGCCGCTGGTCCATATGCTCTACCGTCTATTGTTCCGGTCTGCAGGGCGGTATGTACTTCAGAGAAAGGAATTGTCACAGGAGAGAATCCAAGAGCTTTGTATCTGGCTGGGCCCAGAACGCTGGCAGAAATCCTCATCTTGAATCCTTTTGCCTCATCCGGGACATTTATGGGGACATTGACACCCTTCCTGACTACAAAACCGCAAAATCCCGTCGGAATTATCCCTCCGAGGACAAGACCAATATCATCCATCATGCTGGCGTATTCCCCGGAAAGCAAGCCATCCGGACCGTATACCAATCTTGCCGTTTCCCAATCATCCGCCAAAAATCCAAGAACCGAAATATCCTGCCTGGGATCTATTTCTGCATTGTTCCAAACAAAAGTCATCGGAATAATTCCCTGCAGGCACTGATCATACTGAAGAGTCCAATCTCCAAGATCGCCCCCAAGGTGGTAGTCGACTTCAAACTCACCCCCCGATAACCTGGACAATTCTCCCATGAACACTTCAGATACTCTATGGAAAATATGATCCTGGTTCATAACATGCGAAAGAATCGGTTTCTGATTTGCGAAAACAACCATAGAGAATTGAAGAATCAATAAAAGAGAAATGCCGATTGCTATCAAAATCTTTGAACTGTGCGATTTTTTCATACTTAACCCTCCATCCAATAATTTAGTAACTAACGGATACTAATGAATGGGAAAATTGAATTACATTATTCTTCTGTCTATTCAAAATGCGGTTTTGTTCTGTCTCCCCAAA
>JAHDOX010000141.1 GCA_018434645.1 Synergistales bacterium
GCCATGGCTAAAAGTGTCGGGACACAAGCCACATTTTTGCCAAGCGCGTAGGCAAGACCGGTGATATAGGAAAGCCCAACACGTATTCCAGTGAAATATCCGGGACCGGTCGTTACTGCAAACTCGTCTATTTCTTCCAGATTCTTGCTTGATTCCATAAGCAACGTGTCGACAAGTGCAGGAAGACGCGCCGATTGTTTGCGTGACAGTGAAAGCGTAATTTCACCAAGCGGCTCAAGCCCTTCTATTAGTCCCAGGGCCGTCCATCCGGTACTACAATCAAGAGAAAGAATCACTTTCATCGGAAACTCTCCAGTATTTTTGCAGTTTCTCCATGCATTCCGCCAAACGATGACATGCCTTCTCGCCTTTGCATCGGACCGAAAGCAGCAACCTGGTATTTCCACCATCCTGCAGCGCTCTTTCGTTATTCCGGAAGGCGCGCCTGAAACTTATATGCCATAAATTCTCTTCAGGGGGAAGGCTCCACCTTTCCCCCCATTCCACCAGAATAATACAACCGTCCTTCTGGTAGTCAAAAAGGCCGATATCGTATCCGTCCGTTTCTGAAAGTCTGTAAAGGTCGACGTGAACGACCGGGATATGTCCAGGGTATTCGTTGACCAAAGTGAAGGAAGGACTTCTGGCCGGAGTCGAACTGTAAAAGGAAGCAAACCCCTTTGCAAAAACTGTCTTGCCGCTCCCCAGTTCACCGGAAAGGATAATACACAGCCCCTCGTAGGCGAAGGAAGCTATTTGGCTTCCAAGATTAAAAGTGTCCTCCTCGCTGTCGGATTGAATGGTAAAGCCCAAGGGCATGCCTGAATCACGTCCCACGGTTATGGCATTCCTTCAAAGCCGGTGCGCTGGAACTTTTTTCTCAGGGCGTTTATGCAATACGGCAGCTCGTCGGCAATTTGGGAGGCTAGAAGTCCGTCTGTGCCGGTTTTCTCTCCAAGAAACAAGCCTGCTTTTGCATGAAGGAAAGCCGAAAGAACGGCGGCATCGAAAGAATCGAGACCGGCGGCGAGCATGGCTCCGACAATACCGCAAAGCACATCCCCCGAACCTGGAACGGACAGGCAAGGGTGGTCTTTTCCTATGACGGCTCTTGTCTTTCCGGAATCTATAATTGTTCCAGCACCCTTTAGAATAACCGTTTCCCACTTAAGGGCCAGTGCCCTGGCGGATTCGAGCCTTCCCGCGGAAATCTCTTCCGTCGTTTTCCCAAGGAGCGTGGCTGCTTCTCCTTCATGGGGAGTAAGGACGGTGTCGGCAGTCCTTTTGTGGTGGCGCTTTATGTCTTTCAGAAAATAGAGAGCATCAGCATCAAAACAAACAGGAAGGTTGCTTTTTTCCCAGATTTTTCTGACAAGGCCCGCTGTTGTTTCGGACCGGCCTATCCCCGGTCCTGCAATGATTGATGTGGCCTTTCGCCCCCATTGTTTTATGGCCGCATCGTAGGCTTCAGGCAAGAGGAAACCCTTTTGGGAGGGTGCCCTGAAAATTATTGATTCCGGCAAAGCTCCAAAAGCAGGCATTATATCGTCTTCCGGTGTAACAACGACCACGATTCCTGCGCCGGCTCTGAGCGCCCCACGTGCAGCCAGAAAAGGGGCACCCTGGTAAAGCCGGGAACCTCCGAAAATGATTACCATTCCCCGTCGTCCCTTGTGGGTGAAGGAATCTCTTTTCGGTAACATGGAAAAGGCTGTTTTGTCGTCAGGTACGAATGTGTCGGTTTCCGCAGGAAGAACGCTCCAATAGGGTATGCCTATGTGTCCCGTTACTACCTGTCCGGAAAAAAAGCGGCCGGGCATTACAAACAGCCCCGTTTTTGCGGCGAGGAAGGTAACAGTGGAAGTGGCTTTTACCGCTACTGTGGATACGCTTCCCGTGGATGAATCTACTCCGCTGGGAACGTCAAGGGCAAGGACAGGTATTTTTGTAGCGTTTAAAAAAAAGATAATACGTTGTGTTTCGCCTCTAGGGGCGCCTTTCGCGCCAGTACCCAAAAGTCCATCTACGAGAAGGTCGGAGCTATCGAAGATTTTATGCAAGTTTTCGTCCGTCATTTCACGTGAAAGTTCCACACTGATTCCCAGTTTTTTTATAATCGTGAACTGTCGAGTCGCAAAATCTGACAATTTGTCCGGTTCAGCAGTCAGGATGATTACAGGTTCCACATCATAAAGTAGAAGGTGGCGCGCGAGAGCCATTCCGTCAGCGCCGTTGTTACCGCTCCCGCAGGTTATTACGACACGGGAAGGCTTGCCGTAAAAACTGAAAATGTGATCAGCCGCAGATCTGGCAGCATTTTCCATCAAAACCAGACCGGGAATGCCTGTTTCCGTCATTGCCCTGCGGTCTGCTTCCCTTGTTGCAACCGCATCATAGAGGTACATCTTGCCTGCCCCCCTCAAGAAGGACAACAGCAACTACGTTATCGCCTTCGTGGCTTAATGAAACGTGAATTTTTTCCGCTCCCATGGACTCCATAAGCAACCTGGCCGGATCTTCCAGAAAAATTACTGGACCCGTCGGTGTGCGTTCAAGCCACACGTTTTTTAACCCCACCTTGCCTATGCCCCATCCTCCGGCCTTGGCGAAGGCTTCTTTTACGGCGAAGGAAGCAGCGAAGTGTTGGGCCGGGTTTTTCATGCTTTTGGCGTAAATCCTTTCCCTTTCGGCAAAGACCTTTTCTTCAAATCCAGGCCGCCGAAGACATACCGCGATTCGGGAAATACGACAAAGATCAATTCCAACACCGGTTATCATATGGGCCCCCAAAGATGGGATGTCTTCCGTAAACCGGGAATCATTATACATGATGAAACAGGAGGGAAAAACCGTCGCGCAGTCAAGAAAGTAAAAAAATTTGGCGCCCATGCTCCCGGACGCCAACTATTTTTTATGGTGGGTGGTGCAGGACTCGAACCTGCGACCTCTTCCGCGTCAAGGAAGCGTTCTTCCTCTGAACTAACCACCCCGGGCGCAATGCATTTTACCTGCCTGGCGTTTGGTTGTCAACAGCGCGTAACCATTCGTACATACCGATGGCTGCTGCAGTCGCGACGTTGAGGGAACCCGTGGTTCCCCGCATTGGAATTTTGACGGTTTCGTCACAGGATTTTCTGACAGGATCGGTCAGGCCCTTGCCTTCGCTTCCTACAACCAGAGCCAGACGCTCAGGCAACCTGGCTCCATCTATACGTACCGCCGCTTTGTGATCCAGGCCAAATACCCAGATCCCGGAACGTTTGAGACGCCTTACGGCATCGGTGACACTTCCTGTTGAAAAAAGCGGAATGCGTCCTGCCGCCCCTGAACTGGTTTTCAATACCGTTCCGGTCGGCATGGCCGATCGCCATTTGGGGAAAATCACTCCAGCTGCTCCGAAAACTTCCGCCGAACGGATTATGGCTCCCATATTATGTGGGTCTTGGACCCTGTCCAGTAATAAATATAATAAAGGCCCCTGTATTTCAGATGCCTGTTCTTCCAGTTTTTCCATCCCGGATAATTCAACCGGCGCTACTTTCACCACGACACCCTGGTGATTGCATCCTGGGCATGTCTTGTCCAAAAAAGGCCTTGGGACAAACTTGAAAGGGATTCGTTCTTTCTTGCAAGTGGTGAGGATTTCAGTCAATAATTCATCACTTTTGTGACTGCCTTCAGAAACGTAAAGTACGAGACATCGTTCGGGCTTTTCTTCGAGAAAAGCTCTGACAGCGTGCTTCCCGAAGCACAATTCGTCGGCAACAGTATTTGGTTGTTCCGGTTTTTTACTGCCGTGGGGTGCGCTCCATTTATTGTTCATTTTGCATCCCCATTTCTTCAAGGTATTTCCGCAGATATTCTCCAGTATAGGATGTCTCGTTAGCCAAAATGCTTCCAGGGGATCCTGCACCTACGAGGAGCCCTCCATTTTCGCCGCCTTCCGGTCCAAGGTCGATAATATGATCACAAGAAGCGATGACATCCAGGTTGTGTTCTATCACAACTACAGTATTACCCTGGTTTACTAGTTTTTGTAAAAGAATTAATAAATTGTGAACATCCCTGTAATGCAATCCCGTGGTTGGCTCATCCATTAGATATAGTGTATTACCGCGGAATTTCTTTCCGAGTTCGGTTGCCAGCTTCACTCGCTGCGCCTCTCCTCCGCTCAGGGTAGGTGCAGGCTGCCCCAGTCTGATATAACCAAGTCCTGCTTCTGCGATGACTCTCAGTTTCCTTGCGATCCCTGGCTGATCAGAAAAAAATTTGGAAGCCTCGCTCACAGTCATTTCGAGTACTTCGGCGATGTTCTTCCCTTTAAATCGGATATCAAGCGTCTCCTGGTTGTAGCGTGAACCCTTGCATACATCGCACTTCATGTAAACGTCAGGCATGAAAAGCATCGAGATCTTGACTTCGCCTTCACCCTTGCATGCCTCGCAACGCCCTCCCCTAACGTTGAAACTAAATCTGCCCGGGTCGTACCCTCGCATACGGGACTCGGGGAGCCTCGAATACAGTTCACGTATAGGTGTAAAAACACCGGTGTAGGTAGCCGGGTTGGACCGTGGGGTTCTTCCTATGGGGGCTTGATCTATCATTACTGCGTTCATGCCTTCCTGCCAGCCGGTAATCTCCTTGTGTTTCCCGGCCCGCTCTCGAAAATTTTTGTCTGTCTTCCGCCTGAGCCCCTTGTACAGGATTTCATGCATAAGTGTGCTCTTGCCCGAACCCGAAACACCGGTGATACATACAAAAAGCCCCAAGGGGATGTCTATATCCAGGTTTTTCAGGTTATTTTCCGAAGCACCTCGTATACCGATGAATCCTTTCGGTTTTCTACTAGTTTCACTGCGTACGATTCCGGAAACGCTGCCTTTAAGATAAGGGCCGGAAAGCGTGGATTTTTCCGACAATTTCAGGGGAGGTGCCGAAGCTATAACTTCTCCTCCCCATTCTCCTGCGCCGGGCCCAAGTTCTATGATGTGATCGGCCTGCATCATTGTTTCCCTGTCATGTTCGACCACGAGCACAGTGTTTTCAAGGTCGCGTATGGTCTTTAGGGTCTTCAAAAGTCTGGATGTATCTCTTGCATGCAACCCAATGGTCGGTTCATCGAGTACATACAATACTCCCGTAAGTTTCGACCCCAGTTGGGTGGCAAGCCTGATACGCTGGCTTTCCCCTGCGCTCAGTGTGTCGGCTCGTCTTGAAAGGGAAAGATATCCAACACCTACATCGTTCATGAAAGAAAGTCTTTTCATGATTTCGGCGACAATCGGTTCAGACAAGTCCTTTTTACCCTCCGGGAGGCTTATTGTTTCAAGTGTCTCCTTCAATTTTTCAACGGCCGTTGACACGACGTCACTTATGCGCATGCCGCCGACTTTTACCGCAAGGGCCTCCCTACGCAGGCGTGCCCCACCGCAGGTCTTGCAGATGTCTTCGTTTCTATAGCCTGCAAGTTCGTTTTTAACCGCCTCGGATTCGGTTTCCCGCCAGCGTGTCTCGAGCCATGGAATCAATCCTTCATAGCGGCCCTTGTATTCAACTGTCTCGCCGCGTTTCTTGTCTCTGAAGTTAAGGGCGAGTTTCTGTGACGACCCGTAAAGGATTATGTTTTTAACCTCTTCGGGCAAATCTTTATAGGCCTTCTCGCCCAAATTTGCTTCAATGAACTCGTTTAAAGCACCAAGCTTGCGGAGCATGTAATGTTTTTTCTTCCATGGAAGAAGTGCCCCTCCCAGGGGGGGCAAAGACTCATCGACAATCCTTTCGGGGGCGAAATATTCGTGACTTCCCA
>JAHDOX010000056.1 GCA_018434645.1 Synergistales bacterium
CAAACATAAAAAAGCCTTTACATTTGTTGAACTTTTGATAGCCATGGTTATTTTGGCGATTGTCTCCGGAGCCGTCATAATGCTTGCTTACACCTATTTCAACCACTTCGAACAGGCCAACGAGCTCTCCATGGCCCGCGAAAGAGGAATTATGGTTGTGACCTATCTTGAAAAGCGCATATTGAACGCTGGTTTGGGAATGCCGAGTTCTGAGACAAGTTTCAAGAACGCCTTTGGGGAACTGTGGAAGGCTGATGATTTCGAAGCATATACTACGCCTGTGGCATCGAGAGACTGGAACGGGCCGATCTATCTGCCCGAAATGGAAAAGGACAAAGAGCACTCTAGCGACGAATTGGTGATGGCTTATGCGTTGCCCTCTGGTGTTTATGTGGCATCGCAGGATTACGTCAACGACGATGAAGAAGGTCGGGAAATAGAGCTATCCGACCCGCCTGATGGATTTGAGGAGAAAATCTCTAAAGACGCCCCCGAAAAAACTAAAAGTTGGGTATTGTTCCCTTCGGTTGTCGAGTATCCTTCTTCCCGCTTGCCGTTGCTGATCAAGGAATTTGATGGATCTAATACTATAACACTCAGGACTATTAGGGGATCAGGTAAAATTTCCGAAAACGATGAGCTGCACCTTGTTCGGTTCCTGAAAGCTTTTGTTAAAGATGGAACTTTTTATGCCCAGGACATGACGATAAACAGTGCGCAGCCGGTTGTAGAGGGAATTTTGGGCTGCAAATTTTCCTATGACGACAGGTACGGCGTTCTTTCCGTTTCAGTTTTGGCCCGTGGGAATAAAAAATATTCGCATTATGTAGCACCATCCAGTCTAGGGGGATGGAAAACGATCGAAGATAGCGAATGGAGGAAATATCACTTGACTGTGGTCAACAAGGGATGGAGGGTCAGAAATTGAGACAGCCGAATCTATTGAAAAGAAAAGCAATGGCTTTGCCCTTGACCCTGGTTATCCTGCTTTTCGGCTCCGTTTTGGTGGCCACTGCATTTTATATTGTGCAGAACATGTATTCCACGTCACGCCATTCCGTGACGCACACCGAGCTTTATAACGCCGCACAAACCGGGGTGGAGATGGCGAAGACAGTTCTGTGGGAGAAGGAAATACGCATTGATGAATTAACATATGATCCACACCCTTCTACAGGAGAACCAATAGACACAATCAGGGCAATAGACGATTCTTCAGAAGACCATCTGGACAAGGACTTACAAGTGATTGACGGCTCACTCGTTGGGAGTCCAGGCGTCAAAGTTAGTGTGGCCATTCTGGATTGTAACTACAGGATTCCAGGGACATTAACATTGACGGAAAAAGATAGGAAAATCCTGCCTCCTCGATGGGTTGGCGGCGAAGGGACTGTTCCGGACGCGGAGATCGGACCGTCGGAAGGAACGTCGGTTATCATCGACCCATCCCGCTTGTTTAACCTCGGCGGTGGTGGAGCAGGTCAGAGACGATATGTCATCCGTTCTACCGCAAGACATGATGATTCCGACATGGAAGTGACCATAGAAACCATGGTGGTGGTGAGAAAGCCATGAACAAAATAAGAAATCTTGAACAACCACTTGGATTCCTTGTTGGAGTTATATTCTTACTCCTTTTTGTTATGCTGCCTTCCAGTTCTGTAGCTGTTACAGTTAGTGTTGATTCAGCGGACTGGCCAATGTGGCCTGAACCTGCAAAACAAATAAACGAACTTCCTGTTATGGAGCCTGCGACGTTCCTCAGCGTTGGGCGCGAAGTTGTCCCATGGCCGTTTTTCGGCGTCACGGAAGATTCGGATTCCGACGGGTTCTTAAATCTCGTAGGTGCGAATCTCTACTTCACTATTGAGACCTTTGATGGAACTTATGATGATAGCGGAAATCTCATTAGCAAAACCGTAACCGGTTACGTAACATCGAAACCAACCATCAACAACAGTGATACCTTGTTTTACGTGCTTCCAAAAAAGGGCCTCAGTTCTCCCTTTTTGTCCTCGGTAAAGAGCGCAAATCTAACGGAAGAAAATCTGGTCAATGGTGACTCCAGTTTTGAAGGTCTTCACGACCTGTCGGTGATTCCTGAATACAACGGTGCATGGATCGTTTCAGGTGATGAGTTTTCGGTGGCCAATGAAAGCCTTTGTGCTGACACAAGCGCTGATCAGTATGTGTACCTGAAAGGATGGAAAAGCTTTCTTGTGGAAGATCTGGAAATCCCGGATCCCATAGTAACTTCAAGTAATTTCACCTTTGCTGATTCAGGTCATGCGCCTCCTCATATGGTTTGGCCTTTTGACCCGTGGCTCTATTCGTACAGACAAAAAACGGGGTACGACGCAACGGTTTTGAATGATTCCCTCGGCGCGTGGAAGGACCGTTACGTTTGTTTGTGGCCGACAAACCAGGGAGCGCTGCAGTCTTTTGAGGTCAAACAGGTGGACGTCGAAAATGCAAAAAATCCGCATGCAGAAAGAAGTTGGCTTGCTGTTCCCGCTCCCGCGATCAAGCAATCTATTTACCACGTGATGCGCAAAGCCTACGAATCGGAAAATGAATACGAAAGATTTACCGTATTGGATGGACCGGTCACCGTCAGGGATGTTGAATTTGGTGAGGGGAATTGGAAAAGGATAGCAGTTGGTACAACTGGTGTGGGGACAAAGCAATTGCTGAAGCCGACGGATGCCTGGGATCGGTTGGAACAAATTGAAAGTGGATATGCACCTGATTCGGCCGATATTTCCGGTGATTTCGATAACGCCGGCAATGGCAGGGTCTTTGGTGTCTACGCTTTCAATATCACAGATCTTGAAGAAACGGCGACTTCCGATACTCTTGTCCCGCAGTGGTCAGTTTCGAACGTGTTTTATGAGACTTCGGCACGGAATTTTCACAAATATTACGTAGCAAACACAAATCAATTGAGCACATATCCAGGTGATTCTGCCGGTTCCGATACCTCCTATGGACCCTATGCAAATATGAAATTTTCCGTAAGCAAGCCTTTGATTGGGTATACCCTTAACGACAACGGAGAAAGAGAGTGGCATGCAATTATCTTGGGGATCGACAAAGACAATAAATATAAGTGGCTTGACATTGATCCTCAAGATGGGAGTATTCGAGACTCCGGTTATTTCTACAATCCGACGACAGGTGCGGAAAAATTAACAAAGATTTATGATAACAAGAAACTTCTTTTCAACGAAGAAGAATTGGAAATCCTGCATCCAAGCCGTATCCTGGCGGCCTTCCCACCAAGGGATTCAGAATATAGCGAGCCTTTGTTGAGCGATATCTATGTTTACTTGTCAAACGGTTCAATTTACAGCTGGGATTTGAATGAACCGGATTCTGGCACAACAACGAATCCGGAACATATAATCACCCTGACAAACAACGACGATCAACCGACGTCGCCCTTGACGGATTTCGATGTTTGTTATGTGGGTACAAAGGGTTTGAAAGATTTGGATACGACTTATGAAGTGGGAGATGCGATTCTCTCGGCAAATGTAAGTCTAACTTTTCAAGGCGGGTCTGATCATGAAACGGAAGGATTAATCATTGTAAACTTGACGAGTCTGGCAGGAGATATAAAACTTCCTCCAGGCCAAGCGGGAGATGTCATTAACACCACTAATCCGGATTTGATGGTCATGCAGCTCCAGGGCATGTCAGGTGCCTACACTACGGAAAGCAAGACAGTCTTAGCCTCGCCCGTGTTTGTTGCAAATAAGCTTTACCTGGCGTTCTATGAACTCGATTCCAAAGGGAAGTTTAACGCATCTCGATTGTATGTCATTGATTTTCTGTACCATACAACTACAGATAAGCAAAATGATCCTGTTCCTGAAGCGGAGACCCTCGCAGCTCTGGAGGGTGAATACGAATACTACGATTTTCCTGACGGACAAGAGGCTGTTATGATGTTCATTGATTCTCAAGGAAATCTCGTGGTGGTTTTTGAAGACGATTCTGGCAATATTACTACTGAGACGATTTCTACAGGTTTGGAGCTGTTTGCAGATTATCCTGACAGTGGTACGGATCCGTTCGAATCCACAGGAGTGCACACCGTTTATTGGAAAACAAAATGACCCAAAAAGAACCATTCAGTAACTACACCATCCTCCAGAACACCCTAGCATCCCGGGTAGTCCTGGAGGATCTTTTTTTGCGCCCCGTTCGATATGTCGGCGGGCTGGACGTTTCCTATTCGAAGAGGGGAAGGTCTTCGACGGCCTGTGCCGGGGCTGTGGTGATGAACCCCGAGGACTGGTCCGTCGTGGATTCTGCCTCGGCGTGCCTCGAAAACTCCGTGCCCTACGTGCCGGGGTATCTTTCCTTCCGGGAGATCCCCGTGCTCCTTGAAGCCTATGAAAAGCTCCAGGTCTTGCCCGATGTGTGGCTCGTGGACGGGGCGGGGATAGCCCATCCCCTCCGGATCGGGCTGGCAGCCCATTTCGGGGTGCTTCTGGACGTTCCCGCAATCGGTGTGGCCAAAAGCCGTCTGGTGGGGCGTCATGATAACCTGCCCGCTGAAAAGGGAAGCCGTGTCCCGCTGGAAGACGAAAAGACCGGCGAGGTTATCGGGACGGTGCTCCGTTCCCGTACGGATGTGAAGCCCCTTTTCGTGAGCCCCGGCCACAGGGTGTCCATCGAAACGGCCCCGGAGGTGGTGCTTTCCTGCTGTACCAGGTACCGCATTCCCGAACCCACCCGGGCGGCCCACAACATGGTGACGGTACTCAAAAAGACCATTCCCTCCTCGTAACATGTCCTTCGGGTTTATAATGCCGGAAGAATCCCATCCATGGAGGAATCGCCATGATTATTGACAGCCATGTTCACCTGTATCCGCCGGATGTGGTGAAAAACTGGGAAAAGATCGCAAAAAAAGAACCCTATTTCAAACTGCTCTGCTCGGGGAAGGTCCACAAGTGGGCCGTTGCCGAGGATCTTTTCGAGATGATGGAATCCGACGGCATCGACCAGTGCTGGGCCACGAGCTTTGCCTTCAGGGATCCGGGTTTGTGCCGGCATTGCAATGATTATGTCATCGATACCGTGGCCCGTTCGGGAGGCAGGGTCCAGGGACTCGCCGTGGTGAACCCCCTGTCGCGGGATTTCGAAAAGGAGATCCTTCGCTGCAGGGAGGCCGGGCTCATCGGGGTGGGCGAGCTTTTTCCCGACGGGCAGGTTTTTGATATAACCGACAAGCGGCAGACCTGGCGGCTCGCCACCACGTGCCAGGACGCGGGGATGTTTTTGCTCCTGCACACGGCGGAACAGGTGGGGCACGACTATCCCGGCAAGGGGAAGGCTGGGCCCACTGAAGCCGCCGCCTTCTGCCTGAACCATCCCGGTCTCGCCGTGGTCTTTGCCCACATGGGAGGAGGCCTGTGGCAGTACGAGATGATGCCTGAGATGAGAATTTACCTGCAAAATGCCTGGTACGATACGGCCGCCGTTCCCTTTCTCTATGAGGCCAAAGTGTTTCGGGCCGTCTTTGCCGCGGGCGTGGGGCACAAGATCCTCTACGGAAGCGACTTCCCGCTGCTTGGGATGAAGCGGTACAGCAGGATGCTCGACGAGGTGGGGCTTGACCCCGAAGAGGAAGCTGCGCTCCTTGGTGGGAACGCCCAGGATGTACTTGATGCGGCAGGCCGGTTCTCTGTCTTGAAGTGATTTCGTTTTAAAAAGAGGGTTGTGTCATCTTTCCAGGTAGGCGAAAATCGTCAGGGCGGCAACGATGACGTAGGCGATGTACACCCTGAGCCTGCCGCTGTGGAGGGCCCCGAGGGTGTCGGGGATCTTCCTGAGGAAGGGGCCTGTCGCCGCGAGGAGGTTGTCCACATCAGGCACGTGATGCTCCGCCGGTTCAAGTGCTTTTTTGAGCAGGATAAAGAGCAGAAGCCCTGCAAGGATCGGCAGAAGCGCAGAGATCACCGTTGAGAGGGCAAAAAACGGGTAGCCTCCCTCCCCCAAAAAACCGGGCACGAGGTCAGGCCGAAGGCCCAGAAACACCGTCGCCGCCGCGGCGACGGCCATGCCCAGGTTTCTGTGGCTGTTTTTCACCGAACCTCGTCCTTCCCCGGGCAAGGTTTTGAGGCTCCCTGTCCCTTTCCGGATAAAGGCGAAATATCCCAGCTTGCAGAAAGAGATGACCGTTCCCACACTGGCCGCCTGGAGCACCCAGACGGCTGGTGTATTGTTGATGTCTTTCAACGAGGCTTTGACCAGGGCTTTGCTCGCGAAACCGCTCAAACCTGGAAAACCCGAAATGGCCAAGGCACCTGCGGCGAAGAGGGCGAAGGTCACGGGGAGCAGGGCGGCTGCGCCGCCGAGATACCTGAGATCCCTGGACCCGAAGGCCTTTTCGAGGGAGCCTGCGGAAAGAAAGAGGAGCCCCTTGAATAGTCCGTGGGCCACAGCATGAAACATCCCCGCTGCCAGGCCAAGGGGCGTGCCCGTGCCGACGGCGGAAATCACGTACCCGAGCTGGCTGATGGTGTGGTAGGCCAGAAGCCGCTTGGCGTCGTGCTGAAGCAGAGCCTGGAAGACGCCGAAAAGGGCCATGAAGCCACCCATGGCGAGATAGATTGTCCCCGTTTCGGGTGAGGTGAGCCGGGCCAGGCCGAAGACGCCCAGCTTGACGGCGAACCCCGACAAGAGGGCGCTTGCCGGGGCGGGGGCCTTGCTGTGGACCTCGGGTAGCCAGAAGTGAAGCCCCGGAAGGGCCGCCTTGATGCCCAAAGCCGGGATGAAATACCAGAGCAGCTTTAAAGGGACAGGGCCGACAGCGGCGCTTCCGGTCTGGTGCAGCAAAATTGCGCTTCCAACAAGAAGCAGTGCCGTCCCCGCCAGCTGGGTCAAAAGGTACAGCGCAGCGTCCCGGGCGTCAGGGTGATCTGGTTGGCCAGGATGACCAAAGCCGTCTTGCTTTTCAGCTTTGAATCGGCACGGACGATGCCCGGCATGAGCCGGATCTTCGGACTGAGGGCGAGGATGGACACTTCCAGGGTTGCCTTGACAATATCAATGAGGAACAGGCCGGCCAGGATCATGATTTCCCTGAGCCTGAAATGCATCGGAGGTGCAACCGGGCGTGTGGTCGCGTGGACGGGCGGCAGGAAAATGCGCCATGTAATGCGGGTGATGATCAAGCTTGCGATTAGTCCGGTTGCGAGTGCGGGCCATTCGAGACGGCCCGTAAAAAGAATCCAGAAAAGGAAAAGCAAAATGCAAAGGACAATTGGAGCCCTTTTTAGGTTAGGCAAGGTGAGTACCCCCTTCCGGGAATTACTGCCGAAGCGCAAAACCACGGACGGCCTTCGCGAAACAAACGGAATGGTTTATTGAATTTACCAGAAAGTGACTTGAGAGGCAAAAGGTGAATTGGGATCATTTCAACCGTTTAAAAACCTAAGGACAAGCCGGTCAGTATGGCCCGAAACTGAGAGCCAAGACGCCGTGCGAACCATCGATGGACCCGGTAGATCGGATTGGTGCATTGACCTTCACGAAGAGCGAGCTCAGCGATCTCGGTAATGGAGATCTTGCCCGATTCAAGCAGAGTGCCTTTGGGAAAGGCCTTGAAAGTATGTTGCTTCTTGGGTTCGACAGTAATTGTTTTGGACTGGGAGGCGCGCTGGGCCGGGGTCATGGTGCGCCTCCTTTTGTCGTCTGTTTCCGCAGCATGACCAGGTCGTCGTCCAGCCCGTGGCGGAGAAGATCGAGTCTGGATGACGCTGCCACGAGGTTTTCGGCGTGGACCGGCTTGATTCGGAACGGGAAGAGGCTAGGGCTG
>JAHDOX010000110.1 GCA_018434645.1 Synergistales bacterium
AATCCGCCCCCTCGACATGGTGGTAAAATCAGTGGTTAATAAGTCAGGAATAAAGGTATATATTATCCAGAGCATCGACATGAAAAGGCCCCTTGAAGACATTGCTGAGGCAAAGGGCCTGGAAATGAGCGAACTCCTGTCGGAGATCGAGTCTTTGAGAAAGCAGATCAAGCAACTGCAACTTGAACGGGACGTCCTGAAGGGTACGGCGGAGATCATAAAAAAAGACCCGGGCGTCGATCAAAAGAAGTTGACCAATAGGGAAAAGGCCATTTTGATCGGCGCCTTGAGAAAGGACCATCCTCTGAAAGACCTGCTCGGATGCATGGCAATGAGCCGCAGCAGTTTCTTTTACCAACGCCAGTGCCTTCTTGCAGGCGACAAGTATGAAAAACTGAAAGAACGGATCAAAATCCTGTTCGAAGCAAACAGCAGACGTTACGGGTACCGGAGGATTCGTGCCCTGCTCGTTCGTGAAGGGATACGGGTATCGGAAAAAGTTGTCAGGCGGTGCATGGCGGAATGTTCCCTGATCGTCTTCGGCAGGAAACGGCGAAGATACAGCGCCTACCAGGGTGAGAAAACCCCCGCCGCCAGGAACCTGCTCAAGCGGGATTTTCATGCTGAAAGACCGAACACCAAATGGCTTACCGACATCACGGAGTTTCATATCCCTGCAGGCAAGGTCTACCTTTCGCCGATCATTGACTGCTTCGACGGCATGGTGGTGAGCTGGACCATAGGGACCAGCCCCGATGCGGACCTGGTAAACAGCATGCTCGACAGCGCCATGGCAACCCTCAAGGCTGGAGAACGGCCAATAGTGCATTCCGACAGGGGAGCTCATTACCGCTGGCCTGGCTGGCTTTCTCGCATGGAAGAAGCAAACCTTTTGAGATCCATGTCGAAGAAAGGCTGCACGGCGGACAATTCGGCCTGCGAAGGGTTCTTCGGACGGCTCAAGAACGAGATGTTCTACAACAGGAAGTGGTTCGGAGTCAGCATTGCCGAGTTTATGGATATACTGAACAGGTATTTGCACTGGTACAACGAGCAGAGGATCAAGATGTCCCTGGGTGCACTGAGTCCGATGGAATATCGCAGGAGTTTGGATTTAGCTGCTTAGCAGTCCAAAGAAACATCCGCACACCCATTCATTGAGGAAAAGCGAAACCTCATCCTCTACGGCAACGTGGGGACGGGCAAGACGCACCTGGCCATTGCCCTGGGAATAGAGGCGTGCCGGAAGGGGTTGAAGGTGGGGTTTTACCGGACGGCGAACCTGGTGAACCAGCTGTCCGACGCGAAGAAATCCGGCGAGTTGAGCAAGCTGCTTGCGTCGATCCGGAAGCTGGATCTTCTGGTCTGCGACGAGTGGGGCTATGTGCCCCTGGACCGGGACGCGGCACAGTTGTTGTTCCAGGTTATCTCCGACAGCTATGAAAGGAGGAGTGTGATCCTTACGACAAACCTTGAATTCAGCCGTTGGGTCGGCATCTTCTATGACGAGCAGATGACGGCCGCCATTATTGACAGGCTCGTGCACCACAGCTATCTGCTGCTTTTCGATGGCCCGAGCAACCGGGTGCGGGATTCATTGATGCGGGTTCAGGCGTAGAAAAATCCCCACCCCCCGACTGGGGACGAGCTGATGCAAAACTGGGGAAAAAGGGCTTGCAAAAAACATGAAAGGAGGAGTGAGCGAAACGAGAAAAACAACGCATTGTGTGCAAGGGCTCAGAAATTGGGTGAAAAATTACCACTACGGGAGTTCAGGAATTACACCTGCACGGTCATGAAGGAATGTGTACACCTGCGGGAAAGTGGGTGTCCCCTTAGTGCGGGAATCTGGGTGTCCCTTGACACCGCCTGAGGCGGGTCGTTTTTTTCGGTACTGAAAGGATGGGGAAGATGAAGGTTTTGTATCGCTGCGAGAGGGAAGACGCCTGGAAGGGTAACCCGAGGAAGAAGTGTTCGACTATGCGGCCGCCGGGGAATGTTCCCTACATGGTGGATAACCTCTGGGAATGGAAAAGACCCGAAGGGTACCCCTGCCGGCGCTACGCCCTTTTTGCGAGCCCCACACCGGAACTTGCGTTGGAAAGTGCAAAACACAAGGGGCGGGTCTTCAGGGTTGAACCCAGGGGGAATGTTCTCCTTGCCCAGATCGAAGAAAAGGACGCGAAATGGCACGGCGACTGCCAAAATCTGAAAAACATACTCAGATCCAGATTGATGAAAGCAGGCTGGATGGAGCTGCCGCTGGAAGGGAAAAGAGATATTGCCCCTCTCTGGGTGCCATGCCTTTCCAGGGAGGAAGTGGATCGGCTTTTCCGACTCGAGCCGCTCTGTGACATCCGTGAAGAAATATGGGGTCACATCACATTCTGGGATAATGCAATCCCTTTCAATCTTGGGGACGATATGCCTTTTCCCGAAGGTGAGATATTCCTAGAGGCCGACGAATGGGTGCTCCAGCCGCTTGAAGAGGAACTGAAGCCGGGCTACTGAGAAAAGGGGGATACATAGATGGACAACCATGAACGAGACGGCGGCGGGAAGACCAAACCGGGCGCTTCTGGCAATGGCCAGGCGGGTTTGCAGATTTACCCGGAATCCCCGCAGCAACAAAAAGAATGGGAGAGGGAAGTCCTCGAAAACATGGTGATTCCGGCGGTTTTCGATGACGTCATGCTTTTGGGGACATCGGGGCCCTTCAATAAGGAATACAGCCTGGTGGGGGTCAAACGCAGCGGTGATTGGGGCCTGATGGACCTGGAAGGCAAGTGGGTCCTTGAACCCCAATTTGGTGAAATAAAACCCTGTAGAGGGGGTTCTGCCGTAATTCTGGTTAAAAACGGGAAACATGGCGTCTTCGACCTCGAAAAACGTGATTGGATTCTTGAACCTGCAGTGGAAGGGGAAAAGGTGTTTTCTGACGGGCTGGTGATAGAAGTTGACCACAAGTACGGAGTCCTGGACCGCAATAAAGGCGGCTTGCTGGTCGACCCCTCCTTTGACTACGTTCGGACATACGGCACGGACGAGGGGCTAATTTACGTCTGCGAACAGGGAGAAAAGACGGGAATCAAGAACGAACAAGGCGAATGGATCGTTGAACCAGTGTTTGCAAAACTATTTTCGCCCGATTCGTATTCAAACCTTATAGGGGCAAAACAAGGTGACAAATGGGGTGTAATAGATCTCAAGGGCAACTGGGTCGTTGAACCTGACTACCAGGATGTAAAAGTCCGGAAAGGCTTTTGCTTCGTGAAGAAGGACGGGAAATGGGGCGTAAAAAGAGGTAATTCCGGCTGGTTGATCGAGCCGGAATACGAAGACGGAATCGAGCTGCTCAACAGCGGAATCTTTAAAGCCGCATCCGGCGACGGGGTAAAGCTTTTCAACACGGAAGGGAAAATGCTCGGAGATTCCGTCTTCGATGAAATTGGATTCTTTTCCGATGACCTGGCGGAAGCTTCAAGGCAAGGCAAGTGGGGAGTCATCGACGAAAAAGGCCAATGGGTCATACAACCACAGTTCGACGAGCTCAGGTTTTTCAATA
>JAHDOX010000145.1 GCA_018434645.1 Synergistales bacterium
ATAAACAATAACGATGGACGAAAGTATTGCAAAGATGTTGGCGTACTTGTTCTTGCTCACTAGGCTGAAAACCATTATAAGAACTACGACCAGAAGGGAGACGGGCCAGTAATTTGCCGCGTTTCCCTCGATGGCTGTCGAGGCCAGGGAAAAACCGATGGCCATGATGGTGGGTCCTATGACTACCGGCGTGATTATCTTCCGGATGACGCCTATGATACGACTATATCCGATGAAAGAAAGGAGAAGTCCTCCCCCGATCAGCCCTCCGCCGATATACTGCATTATCTGCTCGGGACCAAGGGCATGATAGGCTCCGATGATCGTCATTATCGAGGGGATGAAACTGAAGCTTGATCCCTGGACTATGGGCAGTCCCGACCCCAGCTTCGGGTGGGTCTGGATCAACGTCGCCACACCCATGGCGAAGTACACACAAGAAATAAACGCTCCCATCTGAACGGTGCTCATTCCCATGGCCGGCCCGAAAATAAGGGGGACCAGGGTAGTCGCCCCAAAAAGGGTCAATACGTGCTGGGCTCCCGCGAGTATCATGATCGGCGTCGGCGGCTTGTCGGTAAGACCATAAAAAACCTTTTTGCGTGCCATAGTCACACCTCCTGTTTTTGTGTTACTCCATCTCTTTCAATGGCTTTCGCTTTTGCCTTTTCAAAACACCGGGAAAAGCCTGCCCCCACCTCCCCTCTCTTATCGCCGGCATCCAGAATTCCACCGGTGGAAAGGTCCACTAAAACAATTTTCACAGCTTGAGGGAAGCGAGGGCAAATGCCCCGTCGCCCTCAAACTGTTTTTGTCTCAGAACCACTCTTTTTTGGCTTTCTTGTAGTTCTGCTCCTGAACGTAGGGATAATCCCAAAGATCTTCTTCACCCGTCTTGCTCATCTGTACGGCCTTGTAAACCCTTTCCCTCGAAAACGGGTAGGTATGGATGCGAACACCCAGGGCGTTGAAGAGGGCATTGCCGATGGCTGGAGCCGGCGAAATCATGGAGTGCTCCCCTACACCACGGTTTCCGTAGGGAGAAAGCTCTTCGGGTGTTTCCTCCCAGAAGCTGTCGATTTCCTCCGGTATGTCCTTTATGGTGGCTATCTTGTAATCGGTAAAGTCGGGCGTCAGGAGTCTGCCCTTTTCGTCATAGTACATGCCCTCCATAAGTCCGGCGGAAATTCCCTGCACTGTCCCGCCTTCTATCTGCCCCCGTACATTCATTGGGCTTATAGCCTTGCCGACATCGTAGCCGGAGCTTACGCGGTTGACTTCCACACAACCCGTCGCCGGATCGACTTCCACGTCTATACCAACAGCCCCTACTGTGAAGTGGACCACGCTCTTGGGCGACTGGCCCGTTTCGTTGTCGGGGTAAATCACATCGGGGGGAACGAAGGAACCTGTCCCTATGATTGGCCCGCCATGGTAATAACCGTCGGGCATCTTAAAACCGTTCTGGATCCTTTCGTCGAGGGGTTCCGCCTTCCCGGCACTGCGGCACTTGACGATTCCGTGTTCGATAACGATGCTCTCGGGAGGAACCTGCCAATATTGGGCATACAGGCTTATTATCTGTTCCCTGGCATCGGCGGCCGCCCTTTTTACAGCCATGCCCATTGCCCAACAGGACCGGCTCGCCACGGTCTGCCAGTCGTAGGGGTGGGAATTGGTGTCAGGGTAAATGCAGCGGATCTTCTTGACGGGAATTCCAAGTTCCTCCGAGGCCATCTGCGCGAAGGATGTATAGGTTCCCTGTCCCATGTCCATCGTGGCCGCTAGTATCTCGACTGTACCGTCCCCCAAAACCTTGACTATGGCAGATGATGAGGCGTCTGCGGGCTTCGCGGGAGCCTTTATCGCCAAGGCAAGGCCCTTGCCCCTTTTCCAACCGGGCCTGCGGGGTTCTTCTTTCTTTTGGATCCCCACCTTGTCGACTACCTTTTCGATTATCTTTGGAAGGGCGTGGTTGTGCATGGGCATTCCAGTGCACGTTTTTAGTCCCGGCTCAAGTATGTTTTTCAGCCTGAACTCGACCGGGTCCATCCCTATCTTGTGAGCGGCGATGTCTATGATCGTCTCCATTACTCCCATCAGCTCAGGCAAACCGAAACCTCTATATGCGCCGCCGAAGGGCTTGTTGGTGTAAACGGCGTAACTGTCAGTCCAGACGTTTGGAACGTAGTAGCATCCCGTCGAGGTATAGCCGGCGCTTCTTACAGGGTTGGCGCCGTATTCAGCCGAGACTCCCGTATCGAAATAGAAGGTGTTTTTCATTCCAAGGATTTTTCCGTCCTTGTCTATGCCCATCTTTATTCTGGCCACGTATCCCTGCCTCACCCAGGAAGTCAGCATAACTTCCTCGCGAGAGATGTGAAGTTTCACCGGTCTTCCCTTGACATCGGGATCCATGGCTCCCGCCAGGCAAAGGGCCTCAATGGTCATACCGGCCTTGCCTCCGAATCCACCTCCTATTGGCGGAGCTATGACACGGATCTTGTTAAGGGGATAACCCAAACCGGCTGCGATGATTTCCCTTGTGGCGAATACCGACTGAGCCGCGGTCCAGATGGTCAGGTAGCCTGTGGCCGGATCTTCCTTGCAAATGCAGCAGTGGGGTTCAAGAAACCCATGGGCGATTTGCGGACAGTTCACCGCCTCCTCCACGACATACTCCGATTCCTCGAACGCTTTTTCTACATCGCCCCTGCGGATACGGAACCAGTTAGCCAGGTTTGTCCCGGGCTGAGGAACGATAAAGGGGACATGTTCGTAGCTTTCCAGCTCTGGATGCACGAGAATAGAATTGTCCGTAGCCTCCTTTACGGGGTCGAAAATCGGCGTCAGTTCCTTGTATTTCGCCTTGACCTTGAGGGCACCCTCTTCGGCGGCTTCTTCGGTCTCTGCAACTACCAGTGCTATGGGCTCGCCCACGTACCGCACCTTGCCTACGGCAAGCGGGGTACGGTCATGCAGGTAAAGGCCGAACCTGTGTACGAACTGATCGCCCAGAATCACCTTGACCACACCGGGAACTTTCATGGCTTCCGAGACGTCTATTGAAACAATCTCCCCATGGGCGATGGTAGACCTTGCCGCTTTGGCATGGAGCAATTCGGGACCGAACCTTAAATCATCCGTATACTGGAGGGTACCCGCAGCTTTCTCGACGTCGTATTGCCGTGTAACCCATTTGCCGACTCCGTCGTTTGTGATGGTCTGCTTCATGACCAACCCTCCCTACCTTCTTTCCTTCAGCATCGCTGCCGCCTTGTGGACGGCACGAATTATGCTCACGTAACCCGTGCAGCGGCACAGGTTTCCCGAAAGACCTTCTTTTATCTGCTCATCCGTAGGATCCGGGTGCCTGTTCAAAAGATCCACGGCGGCAAGGACCATTCCAGGAGTGCAGAAGCCACACTGGATGGCCCCTTCCTCAACGAAGGCCTTCTGTACCGGGTGAAGTTCGCCGTCCGGCCCAAGCAGCCCCTCTGAAGTGACTACTTTCCTGCCCTCGGCCTCAACGGCGAGAACCATGCAGGACTTTTGCAACTTTCCGTCAAGCAGGACCGTGCAAGTCCCGCATTCCCCTTCCTCACATCCTCTTTTGACGCTGGTGACGCCAAATTCCCTCAGGGCGCGAAGAAGCGTAGTACGTGGCTCCACCTCCAGGGTGACGGGTTTACCGTTGAGTACAACGTTTATCGGTTGTTTAGGCATTTTTATTCCCCCTAGAACCTTTCAAGGCATTTGCGCAGGGCCTTTTTGGTGAGTTCCCCCACCATGGAGATCCGGTATTCCCTGCTGGCCCTGACATCGGTTATGGGATCCACACAGGCCATCGCCGCTTCGGCTACTTTATCAAGAAGGGACTCGTCCGGTGACACAACTCCCCTTAGGAGGTCTTCTGCGACCTTTGCCCTTACAGGCCTGGGGGTCACCGCTCCAAAAGAAAGCCTGTATTCCCTTTCGCCGGGCCCGTCAGTGATTACGCAGGCCACGCCTACCTGGGCCAGATCCAGGGCGTTCCGTCGACCCAGCTTGAGGTAACATCCCGCGGAGTGCCCCTTAGGCAGAGGCAGCTCCACCGATTTCACAATTTCCCCTTTCTGCAATACATTCTTCCTCGGTCCGGTTATGAATTCCATTACCGGGACCTTCCTTCGACCTGCGGGACCCACCAGGTGCATTACACCCTCGTACACACAGCAAGGAGCTATCATGTCCCCTGATGGTACTGCCGAACACAGGTTGCCCACCACCGTGGCCTTGTTGCGCATCACGAAGTCCGAATGGGAAAGGGCCGCATCCATGAGGGCCGGGTAAAATTTTCCGACCTGTGGATGTTCCGCGACTTCATTGACCGTAGCCAGTGCTCCGATCACCAATCCCCCGGAGGGATCGAAGGAAATTCCTTTAAGCTCCTCTATCAGGGAAAGATCAACGATCAACTCGGGGTGGACCAGGTTTTTTTTCATCCATACCAAAAGATCAGTGCCTCCGGCTTTGACTGCGGTATCGGGGCCGCTTCTGGAAAGAATCTCAAAAGCCTCTTTTAAAGAGGCTGGACGCTCCATCTCGAAAGCAAGCATAAAACCACTCCTTTTATTTAGCCCGGTCGCCTCTGCAGCATAAATTTTGCCCGAGCCTGCTCTCCTTCTTTCGAAAACACAAAGGAAAGTGAAAGGGGAGATCCATGTCCGAACCTCCCCCTCATTCTTTTACCTATTCTTCCGCAAAAGCTACGATGCGGCTGATGCAGGATTCTCCGCCTACGAACCTCCAGGGGAAACACCCTATAGTCACGCGTTTTCCGAGGACCTTGTCAATGTCGCCTCCAAGGCATTCGGCATGGATGATATTTTCCGGGAAAAGATCGATGTGCATCAACTGATAGTCTTCGGGCGGGAAGAAATCATCCAGACCCTTGCCGTATTTCTTCTTGAGGTGCGCATCGGCTTCCCTGGCCTGGGCCGGCATCCATTCCCTGATCTTCGTGTTCATCGGATGGTCCGCTGAACCGCAATCCACGCCGATCCACTTGATCTTGCGTTTCTTGCACCACTGGGCGAACTCGTTCGTCGGACCGGGGTGCTTGACCATGTAGCGCACCTCGTCGGCTTCCGGCTGATCCCAACCATAACGGTGGTAGCCTGTGTTGATGATCAGGATATCTCCGTCGTGGATATCGGCCCTTTCTTCGATGTCCTTACTGGTGTAAATACCGTAGTCTTCAGCGATGTCGGAGATATCAACAACGACGCCGGGGCCTACCAGGAAGTTTTTGAGTTCGAGGCTGGCGATATCGCCACCATGAGTGCAAAAATGCACAGGCCCGTCAAGATGGGTTCCCACATGGTTTGAGTGAGTCAAAAGCTGTCCGTTTGCTCCATTCGGGGCGAGCCGCTTGAAAAACTTTATCTGAAGCGGTTCATAAGTCGGCCACGGTGGAGTAAGGTGGCTCAAAGGAATCGTCAGATCGTAAATCGTCAGTTTGTCCCAGTTTTTCAGTTCCA
>JAHDOX010000027.1 GCA_018434645.1 Synergistales bacterium
CCCCCTCGTTGCAGGAACTTCCCTTTTATTGCAGCTTGATGAGTACATAAACTGTCGTCCATTTCCATCTCCTTCACTTCTTTTACCTTTTATGCAAACAATCCTAGACCTAAATAGCCATAACGGTCAATCCAGCGAGTTGCCATAACGGCCCATAATATCCGTTATAGACAACACAAAAGGGGCGCCTCGGGCGCCCCTTTAAAAAGTTCCGGCAATAAAGATCGACAGAATTAACGCTTCGAGTACTGTCTTTTGCCGCGAGCACCCTTTTGACCGAATTTCTTGCGCTCGACCATCCTGGGATCTCGCCTCAACAGGCCTGCCTGTTTAAGGGCAGGCTTCAGGTCGGGATTCAATTTAAGAAGTGCTCTTGCAATGCCCAGCCTTACGGCACCGGCTTGCCCCGTCAATCCACCGCCGCTGGCGTTGACGAAAACATCTATCTTGCCTTCCAACCCTGCGACGCGAAGGGGTTCAAAAGCGTGATTTTGCCAAACCGCCCGGGGGAAATAGTCTTCAGGCGTACGGTCGTTGACCTTGACGGCGCCGTCACCCGGCCGGATGCGCACCCGCGCGAGGGCGGTCTTGCGTCTTCCCGTTCCCCAGTAATATTCGCTTCCTCTCATGGGTTTCCTCCTTTCCGGCTTTGGGCCGTCTAGATCTCGATTTTCTCAGGTTTTTGGGCCGCGTGGGGGTGATTCGGACCCGCGTAAACTTTCAATTTCCTGTGGAAGGCCAACCTGTTTTTAGGGAGCATTCCCTTAACGACCTTCTCAACCAGGCGGTCAGGCGACTTGGCCAGGTATTCCCCGAAAGGAATGGCCTTGAGACCGCCTTTGTACCCGCTGTACCGATAGACCATGGACTGCTGGGCTTTTCTCCCGGTCAGCCTGACCTTGTCTGCGTTCAGTACGATGACAAAATCCCCCGTATCCACGTGCGGAGTATAAACAGGCTTGTGCTTGCCCTGAAGAATTTTTGCCACCTGTGAGGCCAGTCTGCCGAGGGATTTGTCGGTGGCGTCGACCACGTACCATTTTCTCTCGATATTGTTCTTTTTCGCCATGAATGTGGTATTGCCGGACATTTATTCGTCACTCCCTCGCCTACACCGGAGGCGCAAGCGCAATGATTTCAACACTGCCTGAAGGCAGAGCGAAAGCTATTCTAACCAAGGGCTGTCAGGGTGTCAAGCGGAGGATAAGCAGCCCAAAGATGACTAAAGGACTCTCGCAAGTCTCGGATTTTCCGTGATCCCGGGGAAGCGACCGCGTTTTGCCACGGGTTTTCCGTCTACCACCTTTATATCCATGGTCATGTCCCGGGGAGTGGCATGCGCAATGTAACTTCCTACACCGAAAGAATCAACACCGGCTTCTGCAAGCCTCGAAATGGCCTCCGGGTTGAGTCCGCCAGAAGCGACTATGGAGACGTGGCCGAAACCTGCAATATCGAGCCTGTATCTTACTTCTCGGACCAGGTCGGGTGATACTCCTCCACGCTCGGAAGGGGTATCGAGTCTCACGCCCGAGAGTTTTTCACCCAGTGCTTCGGCCACCCTGAGGGATTCCTCTGCTTCATCCTTGAAGGTATCGACGAGAATAAGGCGGGGTTCTCCTTCTTCTAGGACCTCGTCATAAATTTTCGCCAGCCTGACTGTATCACCTGAAATCAATATGGCAGCGTGAGGTATAGTCCCTTTCGGTTCTATCCCCGCGAGTTTGGCCCCAAGTATGCAACTGGCACCCGCGCACCCTCCCGCCACTACGGCGGCTCGTTCCATCACCGGGGCTACCGCCGGATGGACATGCCTTGCACCAAAAGACAAAACCGGCTTTCCGCAGGCGGCCTTGACACATTCCCTGGCGGCCGTAGCCCACCCTGTAGAGCTTGCAAGCATCCCGAGAATAACCGTTTCGTACATACCGAAAGCGGCGTAGGGCCCGCTGATTCGCATGAGCACTTCTTTTGCCTCGAAGGAATCCCCCTCACCCAGCGAATGTACCTCGACTCCGTGCCCGTCAAGCAGACGCACAACCTCCGGCAGGCCAGCGAAAACCCCCCCTTTGCGGGCGAAAATTTCCGCCACTACGGGAACCTCAAGCCTCCCGTCGGCTTCGAGCACGTCACGGGTTTTCACAAAGTATATGTCGGTCGTAAGACCGGCCTCGATCTCTTCATGCTCGGCGCTGAAATACCGCTCTTTGTCTACGGGAAGGGCATAAGCGTCAGAGAGCCGGTCAAGGGGCCTGGGCTTCATCTTCACGTATCCTTTTTATCTTGGTATTACTACAAGCAGCAAGGACGTAGCAAGGAACAGCGCCGCGAGAATTATGGTCACCTTGCTGAGCACAGTGAACCGCTGCCATTGCCCGCCCGCGGTGTCGGCCTGGGTCCCCCCTCCGAAAACACCGGCAAATCCACCCTGTTTCCTCTGTTGGAGAAGGATAACGGCCATCACGGAAATAGCCAGTATTATATGGATTACCATCAGCATAACTTCCACGCTTCGCACCTCCCAGTACGTTCTTTATCTGGCGCGAGTACACATTCTATCACAGAAGCGGTCTTGAAGCATTTGTAATAAAGAAATTGCAGCAACTGACCTGTGGGAGATTCGCGACTTGGCGCGTCGCCCCAGGCTTGCAAAGGTTTCTTCCTGACCCTGGGGGATGAAAACCGGGTCATATCCAAACCCTTCATCCCCGTCAGGTTCATTTGCTATCCGACCCCAGCAGTACCCCTGGGTCAAAAGGCACTTGCCGTCTTGAGGGTAAAACAGTGCGAGGCATGCGACAAACCTGGCCGTCCTGTCCGAAGTGTTTCCCATCCTCCCGAGCAGCCAACGGATTCGACCCGCGTCGTCTGCCGCGATACGGGCTGAACCTATCCCGGGTGCCCACCCCAAAGCCTTGACCTCGAGCCCGCTGTCGTCTGCAAGAGAAGGCATTCCCGTCTTTTCGGCCCAAATCCTGGCTTTTTTCAAGGCGTTTCGCGCATAGGTATCGCCGTCTTCTTCGATTTCAAGCTCAAAAGCGAGAACGTCGGGACCGAAAAGAAGGCTGATGCAGCCGGGTTCCAAAAATTCTGACATTTCGATGTACTTGTTCCTGTTGCCGCTTGCCAGAAGAATCGGCCCGGTCACAGAAAGGACTCCTCCTCTTCTTCCGTAAGGGCGAGGCTGTCTTTTTGCATTTTGATCAGTTTGCCTACACCTTCCCCGGCGATATCCAGCAAACGGTCGAGCTCATTTCTGGAAAAGGTTCCCGACTCCCCGGTTCCCTGAAGTTCTATAAATTCTCCCCTGCCATTCATCACTATATTGAAATCGACCTCTGCGGCTGCATCTTCTTCGTAACACAGGTCCGCCATAATTACACCTTCTACTTTGCCCACGCTGAGAGCAGCTATGAAAGATCGTACCGGAATGCAATCTATATGTCCCCCACCGTAAAGTTTCCTCAGGGCATCCACCAAAGCGACGAAACCTCCGGTGATCGCGGCGGTCCTTGTTCCTCCGTCCGCCTGTATCACGTCGCAATCGACCCAGACAGTTCTTTCCCCAAGCTTTCCCAG
>JAHDOX010000093.1 GCA_018434645.1 Synergistales bacterium
CCCAAAAGCACCGTAGCGGTCATGATTATAGAAAGGATAAAAACGGGAACCTCCAGCGCAAATTCCAGTCCGTTGCCCGTTTTTTCAGCCAGGCGGAAAAGCCCCTCCAAGGGGCTTTCCCGCCTGGAACGTTTTAGAATTCCCATGACTATTCACCGGCAGACAAAGGCTCTACCGGTCAATCCTCTTCCTCCATGGCCTTTTCTATGGCTTCGAGATACTTCTCTGCAAGTTCTACACCTTCTTCGCCATATTCGCCTTTGAGGAATTCCATGGCTGACTTTAGGCCTACTTCCCTGAACTCTTCCAGCGCTTCAGGCGTGGGGGTATGTATCTCCATTCCGGCTTCGATCAGCGCCGGCAAACCCTTGTCAGATGCCTCTATGATCCGGTTAAGACCCCTTCCAGCCACGATGGCGGTCTTGGCGGCCTCGTCGACTATGAACCGTTCCTTCTCGGTAAGGCCTTCATAAAAACCCTTGTTCATGACCCAGCAATAGGTGCTGTAAAGGTGGTTCGTAAGAGTAAGGTATTTCTGTACCTCGAAGAGCTTGCCCGTGAGAATGATTGGTATCGGGTTGTGCTGGCCGTCGACGACCCCTGTCTGCAAAGCGGTATAGACTTCCGCCCACGCCACCGGTGTCGCTCCGGCACCGTAGGCTTTCATCAGGTTCTGGTGGGAGGGCAGCGTCATTGTCCGGATCTTGAGCCCTTTCATGTCTTCAACTGTCTTTATGGGACGTTTGCTGTTAGTGATCTGGAAGAATCCCCCGGCTTCACCGTATCCAAGTACCTTGAACCCTGTTTGCTTCTCTATGTCCGATGCCAGGTATTCTCCGAAGGGGCCGTCAAAAACCTCCCAGGCCACGTTGTAGCTCGGAATGGCGAAGGGAATGTCCAGTACGCTGTAAAGCGGGTAGAAAGAGGCCATTCCTCCGGCCGACGCTATGTAGCTTTGGACCACGCCGACTTTTACCTGTTCCATCGTCTCACGTTCGTTGCCGAGTTGTCCCGCCGGGTAGATTTCCACCAGCAGTTCTCCGTTGCTCTGGGCCTCTACCATGCTCTTGAATACCGCAGACATCGCAGCCGTGGCAACGTCAAAAGGCTGCTGCGGGTTGAGATGGGAGAGCTTGATGGTCTTCGCTGCGAATGCGGAGGACGCGCTCAGCAAAATGCACATCACAAAAAACACCGCAAGAGACTTCCTCATTTGACCAACACTCCTTCTGGTACCGGTTTTTCGACTCTTCATTCCTCCAGGACTCCGCCATAAAACGTCCGACACTTCCGGCAACCCACCTGAAAGGTACCACCTCCTCACCTGAATCACGGCACTTTGCAAGTTTCTAGAACAACCCCGTCATTTCGTTGAAAGCCCGGATCTTTTCATCGATGACCGGCGCCATCTTCCTGATGCCGCCCCAGTATTCCTCCGCGTCATACCATTGGGCGTTGAGCTCCTCCAGCTCCCGCCCTTGCTGCTCGACCCAGGTATAGTACTTGAGGTTGTGAACCCTCCTGCGGTCGTAATAGCCCAGCTCCTGCATCCAGTCCACCGAAAGTCCCAGAACATGCCTGTTGAAATCCACGGCGGCGTCAACCTCGCCGTAGGGGCCGTATTCCTCCTCCATCTCCTTCAGGCGCGAGCCGTAGAGCTCCATGCTGTCGGTAAAGACCGTGAAGATCACGTCCTTTTCGGTCAGTTCGAAGTACTTGGCCATCTTTATGGCCATGATCAGGTTTGCTGCGCCCGAAATGCCCATGAGAGGAAGATCGTCTATCACCTTCTGTGATACGCCTTGTTTCCTGAGATATTCCCTTCCCGCAGGTTCGTTGAAGAGCCTTATCATGGCCATGCTGTCGGCATCGTCCACGGCGATTACCATGTCAGTGTTTTTAACGTTGTGGATCCAGGGCACATGCTTGTCTCCGATTCCCTCGATCCTGTGGGCTCCGAATCCGTTTTCAAGCAGTGTCGGGCACTGGAGCGCCTCTCCCACGGCGATCCTTGCCATGGGGAAGACCTCCTTCACGTAATCCCCCGAGGCCAGGGTGCCCGACGACCCGGACGTGAGTGTCACCCCGAAGAGCCTGTCGCCGGGCTTTGCCGCGTCCCTGAAGGCCTCTTCCATTGCGTGCCCCGTCACCTCGTAGTGCCAAAGGTAGTTTCCGAACTCCTCGAACTGGTTGAAGGCCACAACGTTGTCGCGGGTCCGCCTTAACTCCCAGGTCTTGTCGAAGATCTCCTTTACGTTGCTCTCGCTCCCCGGGGTGGCGATTACCTCGCCCGCCACCGTCTTGAGCCATTCGAACCTTTCGCGGCTCATGCCCTCGGGAAGGATGGCTATGGACTCGCACCCCAGAAGCTGGGAATTATAGGCACCGCCACGGCAATAGTTGCCGGTAGACGGCCAGATGGCCTTCTGGGTAGTCGGATCGAACTGGCCCGTCACAAGCCTCGGCACAAGACACCCGAAAGTGGCTCCCACCTTGTGTGCTCCCGTGGGAAACCATTTCCCCACAAGCGCCAGGATCCTGGCCTCCACGCCCGTCAGCTCCGGCGGCAGCTCCATGAAATTGACGCCCCCGTAAAGCCCCCCGTGTTTAACAGGCTCGTTTTTCCAGGTAATACGAAACAGATTCAGCGGGTTCACGTCCCACAGGCCCACGTTTTTAAGCTGGTCCTTGATCTTCTGCGGGATCTTCCCCGGGTCCTTCATCTGTTCGAAAGTAGGTATTACAACCTTCCTTTCTTTCGCCCTTTCGACGGCCCGCCTGAGGCCTTCTTCATTGACGGTCAGATCGATCAACGCCAACAACTCCCTTTCTGTCGTTTTCTCTTTATTTCGGAAGAACTAGAGATCATAACCCCCGTAGAGGGGAAATTCCCGGCACAGCTCACGGACTTCCTCCCTGACGCGTTTCAGCGTCTTGTCATCGTCGATGTTTGAAGCCACCTGGTCCATCCAGTCCGCCAGCTGCCTCATCTGGTCGGGACCGAAACCGCGCGTGGTTACCGCCGGCGTACCGACCCGTATCCCGCTGGTAACAAAGGGACTCCTGGTCTCAAAGGGTATTGTGTTCTTGTTGACGGTGATGCCCGCCTCATCCAGTGCCGTCTCGAAGTCCTTCCCGGTTATGCCCCGATCGGTGAGGTCGAGCAGCAGCAGATGATTGTCGGTGCCACCGGAAACGCAGCGGAAACCCTTATTCGACAAAGCCTCGCCGAAGACCCTGGCGTTTTCAACGATTTTCTTCTGGTATTCCACGAACTCAGGCTTGAGAGCCTCCTCGAAAGCAACGGCCTTGGCGGCGATGACGTGCATCAGGGGACCGCCCTGCATGCCGGGGAAGAGGGTCTTGTCGATCGCCTTGGCGTGTTCCTCACGGCACATGATCATGCCGCCCCGTGGTCCGCGCAGCGTCTTGTGCGTGGTGGTGGTAAGAAAATCGCACCAGGGTACGGGGTCCTTGTGGACGTCAGCAGCAATCAGACCGGCGATGTGGGCGATGTCGAACATCAGGTAGGCTCCCACCTCGTCGGCTATTTCCCTGAAGCGCTCTGCGTCGATCTCCCTGGGGTAGGCGCTGGCGCCGCAGACGATCATCCTGGGTTTATGTTCCAGCGCGAGCCTCTTTACCTGGTCGAAATCTATGGTTTCCGTATCCTTCGTGACGCCGTAATGGACGACATTGTATAGCTGCCCCGAGAAGTTGACGGGGCTCCCGTGGGTGGGATGACCACCGTGGGACAGGTCCATCGCCAGTATGGTATCTCCCGGCTTCAGGCAGGAGAAGTAAACGGCCATGTTGGCCTGTGACCCGGAATGGGGCTGGACGTTAACGTGATCACAGCCGAAAAGCTTCTTCGCCCTGTCTCTGGCCAGGTTCTCGGCCCTGTCTACCACCTCGCAACCGCCGTAGTAACGTTTTGCCGGGTAGCCTTCAGCGTACTTGTTGGTGAGCACCGACCCCATCGCGGCCAGAACCGCAGGCGAAACATCGTTCTCCGAGGCTATAAGCTCGATCCCGTCTCGTTCCCTCGAAAGCTCCGCTTCGATAACCTCGGCTATTTCCGAATCCGTCCTTCTCAGACACTCAAAAGAATTTCTGAACATTGTATTCCCTCCCGATCTTCGGGTGAACCTCCGGGGAATGACCCCGCCACCCGGATTCTCTGTCACGGGTTTTATTATCTCAGATCCCGAGCCCGTCTCCCAAAACCTTTCTGAGTTCGTCCAGGTCTGCGTTCACCACCACGGGAGCTCCGACGGACCTTTTGGCCCCCTCTATATCCTTGAGGCCGTTTCCGGTGACGATTAGGACCACCCGCTCATTCTTTCCGATCAGTCCCTGCTCCGCCATTTTCCGAAAGCCCGCAAAACCG
Source organism: Synergistales bacterium (assembly GCA_018434645.1). Taxonomy (GTDB): domain Bacteria; phylum Synergistota; class Synergistia; order Synergistales; family Thermovirgaceae; genus UBA1876. The sequence goes on from JAHDOX010000093.1 coordinate 4,391, forward strand.
GTAACTCCGGCCGGTTCCCCGAATACTCCCGTCGAACGGGCCAGCTCCGGGATCGCCGAGAGGATCTCGTCGTCCGTAACGGTTATCATTTCCCCAAAGCTTTCCCTCGCGGCCCTGAGGGCCTTCGCCCAGTTTCTCGGAGACCCTACTGAAATGCTGTCGGCCACGGTTTGTGCCGGGGCGAACTCCACTTTGCCCGAGCCCTTCCTGAAGGCCTTGCAGATGGGGGCCGCGCCCTCGGCCTGGACACCGATGATTCTCGGAACCCTGTCGGTGATCCCGAGGCGAAGAAGGTCGAGAAAACCTTTGTAAAGGCCGCTTATTATGCATCCGTCACCCACGGCGACGAAGACCACATCGGGAATATCCCACTCGAGCTGTTCGGCTATCTCCATGGCACAGGTCTTCTTGCCTTCCACCAGGTAGGGGTTGATGGCACAGTTTCGGTTGTACCAGCCCCAGGCATCTATGGCCTGTGTAGCCAGATCGAAGGCCTTTTCGTAACCGCCCCGGACCAAGACCACCTCGGCCCCGTATACCAATAGCTGCGCGACTTTCGCGTGGGGCGCCTCCTCGGGGACGAAGATAACGCTCTTGAGGCCGGCCACTGCTGCGAACCCCGCCAGGGAGCTCGCGGCATTGCCCGTCGAGGCGCAGGAAACCACCTTGCGGCCGGCCTCCAGGGCCTTCGAAACTCCCACAGCGCTTGCCCTGTCTTTGAGGGAACCGGTAGGGTTCCTGCCGTCGTCTTTTATGTAGACTTCCCCGACGCCCCACTTTTCGGCCAGCCCTTTTGACCGGTAAAGAGGCGTCCATCCCACGGCCAGGTCGGGGATGCTCTCTTCGCCTGATACCGGCAATACCGCTATGTAGCGCCAGAGGTCCCGCCTTTTGCAATTGGCCAGGGACGCCCGGTTCAGGATCTTTGCCGCGGATTCGTAGTCGTAGGTAACGTCGAGGGTGCCGTCAAGGCCGCAGTCGGGACAGGTCAAGACGGGCTCGCATGGGTCAAAACGTCTTCCGCAGAGAACGCATGAAAGCTCAACGGGTATTGCCATCTTACTTCCAAGCCCCCAAAAAAGACCGGATGGTCTCGCCCCGGCTTTCAACGTTTCCTGCAAGACAACCAGAAAAAATCCCGGCCGCCGTGCATTGCCGTTTAGAACAGCCTGGCACCCTTTCCGTGTCGCTGCAAAACCGTACCAGCCTTTCGCCTCTTGATTCTCTAAGCAAGGTGCATCCTCCTCGTAAGGGTTTTATCGCCGCGTCCGAAGACGCCACTCCCTTGAAAGCACTTCCGCGGCGATACCGTAATACCCGCGGCATCCGGCCACAAGTTCTTCTACCTCGATATATTCGTCGTCCACGTGGGCGAGGTTTTCGCTGGAAGGACCGAAAACGACGGTCGGCACACCCTTAACTCCTCCGTAATAGCATCCGTTGGTCCCAAAACCTGGCCCCTTTGCGAGCCTCGGCTCGAGTCCCGCCTTTGCAAGCCCTTCCAGACATGCCTTTATGAACAGGTGATCCTCAGGAAACAACCACGCCGGTGCGAAATGGTCCCCCAAAATCCGCGCCCCCGTGTAACAGCGGTCAGCAGCATCGGGAATCCAGGCCTTGGCCTTGAGGTCGGGTATCCTGCTTTCGGCCTCTTTCAGAATCCTCTGAACCTGCTGCAACACCGCGGTACGGCTTTCCCCCGGCAAAAGTCTCCTGTCGAAGACAGCCCGGCACAACGAGGGGACCTGCCCCGTTGAATTCTGCGGGAAGGAAACCAGGTTGGTGAGCTCCAAAATGCCCTCTCCAAGAAAGGCGTCTTTGGCGGGAGAAAAGGACTCGACGATAAGACAGACGAGCGAGGCCATGCGGCTCGCGGCGTTGATCCCGTATTCCGGGCGAGCGGAGTGTGCCGGTTTGCCTGCGACTTCCACCACGATCTCCGCCCTTCCCCGCTGACCTCTTTCCAGGGCCAGTCCCGAAGCCTCGCCGGTAACAACGAAATCGGGAGACCAGACCTCGTCAACCAAACGGGAAGAAGCTCCCTCGAAGCGCTCCTGATGCACAGTAGCGGAAACAACCAGGCGCCCGGAAAGCCGCTTCCCCCAATCATCCTTGAGAAAAGCCGCAGCGCACAACATGGCGGCAAGGCTGCCTTTTTGGTCCGTGGCGCCTCTACCGTAGATTTTGCCGTCCGCTATAAAACCTCCGAAAGGATAGTATTTCCATTTGAAGGGGTCGTCCACATTCACGTGGTCCAGCTGAGCTTCAAGAACCAGACAGGGACCATCGCCGAAATCCATGCTCCCGGTGACGCTTCCGTAATAGTCCACGCGCACGTCCTCAAAACCAAGGGAAGACATGCACTCTCGCACGAAGCCGGCAAGCTGGCGTTCGTGTCCCGAGGGGCTCGGGATCTTGACGAATTCCCTGCAAAGGTTCACCAGTTCTTCCCTGCGCGCGGAACCAATCATCGCTTTATCGCAGCCATCCTTTCGGAAGTTCCCTGCAACAGGTTTTTGCCATTGGCCCTGCGGATCGACACGCAGACACCAGTTTGCGTGATTTCTTACATGTTGAAGTATAGAACCAAAAGTATTAATATCAACAAAGCATTTCTGATGTTTTAGATAAGTTATAACTTATGGTTTGAGAGGGCGTCTTTCGGGTCGGTTCTGCACAAATGCAGTCCATGCAGCCGTTTATCGATTCCGCCAGGTTTTCATGCGGACAATCACTTGAAGGGAGGCTGTGGAATGATCACCCTTTTTCAGCTCGGCTCCTTCTGCACCGTCGCCGAAGAGGGCTCCTTCAGCGCTGCCGCCGAGAAAATGTACATCTCGCAACCTTCTGTAAGCCAACACATAGCCAGCCTCGAAAACCACTTCGGTGTCCGGCTCTTCAACAGGCAAAAGCGCAGGATCCGCCTGACGCCGGAAGGACGCCTCCTGTACACCACCGCCCGGGAGATCCTGGATCGTCTCGATGACGTGTCTCAACGAATGACGGCACTGAAGTCCCTGGAAAAAGGGACCTTGCGGGTGGGTTACACACCCGGTGTGGATGCGGGAGTCGGCCCGGCCCTTTTAACGGATTACGCCAAATCCTTCCCCGGGGTAAACTTCCTTTTGACGTGCAGAACTTTCACCGAACTCATCAAAGGAATTAAAAGCGGTGAAATCGAACTCGCCCTCGCGGAAAGAAACCTCCTGACCCCGGTCGACCCAAACATATCCACCCGTGTAGTGGGAACCGACCGTCTGGTCCTGGTCTCAGGGCGTGAAGCATCTCTGCCCGAAAAACCCCTGTCTCCCAGGGACCTCGAAAGCATCCCCTTTGTAGCCTGGCTTGAGGAATCCCCCTTTTCGGCCTATCTCGAGGACTTCTCGCTCCGTCACCAGATCCGCCTGAACGTTCGGGCCTACTCCTCGACTCCAGCGACGCTGGTCAAACTAGTCTCGAGCGGACTCGGCCTGGGGCTGGTACCCGAATCCGTTGCGACCGCACACATCGAAGCAGGCCTGCTTCGGCCCGTTCTGCTGGAGGATGCCCGCCCTATAACGGTCGATATTCTTGCGCTTTTTCACAGCACCCAGGGGATCACCTACGCCGGGTGGGAAATGCTCCGGTTCCTGGAAAAGCGCTTAAGTAACGGCGCCAAGGAATCCGGCGGCGCTTGAGGTGAAAAAGCCCCATTCCCTGGACTGCATATCCTCGGGAAGGTTACGGAATTCGGCCATCCTCGGGTCACGCTGGATGAGAAATTCCAGGAGGTCCTTCATATCAACGTCCTGTGGTGCCAGCTCTTTTTTCGAAAGATACTCCCGAAACAGGTCCCGCCAAAGAATCAGCTGTTTTTTCGCCTCATCAAGCATTCCGGGGACTTCACGTGTGTACCCGAAATGTGCGTAGCACATCACGTCGGCACTTGAGGACTCAAGCCTTTCTATCGACTCAAGCGCCGTTTCCAAAAAGAACCTCGGCGGCGTGGCCGGACGCAGGAAAAATGTCCCGTCATCCACGCCGGGGTAGGCAAAGCCGCGCCTGCAGTAGGTACTTGCCGCCTCTCCGGCGAAAAGAATCCTGGTGCCGCCAGCACTGTAGACAAAGGAACAATGATGCGGCGCGTGCCCCGGGGTGTAAAGAACCTCAAGCCCGGGGACGTCCGGCGGTTCCGGCAGGAAAACCCCCTCCCAAACCGGCGAGGGCCTTCCGTAAACGGCGGCCATGTCCGGGATAACCTCAAGACTGCTTTCCCAGAGCCTCGTCGGGTTCACGAGGTGGTGTTTTCCCTTGGGGTGCACTAACACACGGGCCGAAGGGAAAACGTCCAGCACTTCGGCTATTCCGCCCGAGTGGTCGAGGTGAATATGGGAGAGAAGGATATAATCCAGCTTCTCGACGCCCAGCTTTTCAAGGTCTCCAAGCAAAACAGGCGTCGCAGAGGAAGGTCCCGTGTCCACTATGGCCGACAAGCCGCGGTTTTCATCCCTGAGCAGCCAGATGCCGAAAAAGTGATGGTACCCCTCAAGCGGCAAGGGCAGGTCTATCAAATCCAGCGTGACGCCCGGCGCCACAACAAGCGTTGTCTTATCCATTGCAATCCCCCCAACCCCGAGGGTCAGATCTTTATTTTTAGGATTTTCTCAACATTGGCTACATACCCGAAGCATTGAGGACTCAACTTGGATGGCGAAATCCTAAAAATAAAGATCTGACCCTCATGGTTTGCGTATTTTCCTCACTCCCGCTCATACTACACTGAAAATACTTTCGCCGGCCAGGATTTTTTCGCTTTGACACAACAAACTTCGAACATTTAAGATTGACGCGTGTCATGCTCGGGTAAACCAGAGCCGCCGAAAATATAAGACAGGACTAGGAGGAAGAATTTCATGCAGAACCTCATCGTCGCAGACCCGGAAGTCGCCGCCCTGGTCGCCAGGGAAACAATCCGTGAAAGCTCTACCATCGAGCTTATCGCCTCGGAGAACTTCGTGCCTCCCTGCATAATGGAGGCCCAGGGGACGGTTCTGACCAACAAGTACGCCGAAGGATACCCGGGCAACAGGTACCATGGCGGCTGCGAGGTCATAGACGAGATAGAAAGCCTGGCCATCGAAAGGGCAAAAAAACTTTTCAAGGCGGATCACGCCAACGTTCAGCCTCACTCCGGCGTCAACGCCAACCTTGCCGTCTACATGGCGCTGCTGGAGCCGGGGGATACTATCCTGGGCATGGACCTCAGCCACGGAGGACACCTTTCCCACGGCAGCAAGGTTAGTATCACGGGCAAATACTACCGGGCCATATATTACGGAGTTGACCCGGAAACGGAGCTGATCGACTATCACCAAGTGGGGAAACTGGCGAAAGAATACAAGCCACGGATGATCATAGCCGGTTGCAGCGCCTACTCAAGGGTCATAGACTTCAGGTGTTTTCGAGAGATAGCGGACAGCGTAGGGGCCTATTTAATGGTGGACATGGCCCACATCGCGGGCCTGGTAGCCGCCGGAGTCCACCCTAGTCCGGTCCCATGGGCCGATGCGGTGACCAGCACCACCACCAAGACCCTCCGCGGCGCAAGAGGCGGATTTATACTTTGCCGGAAGGAACACGCGGCAGCGATCGACAAGGCAGTTTTCCCTGGCACCCAGGGAGGCCCTATCCTGCAGAACGTTCTGGCCAAAGCAGTTACTTTCCGGATCGCCGCCACGGAAGAGTTCCACCGTTACGCCCTGCAGGTAAGGTCGAACGCGCGAACCATGGCGGGTGCTCTTTCGGATTGCGGGCTCAGGATCGTTTCAGGAGGAACGGACAACCATCTGATGCTGGTAGACCTCAGACCATGGGGTCTTACAGGCGCCGCAGCCGAAAAAACCCTTGCCGGTGTGGGGATAACCGTAAACAAGAACATGGTCCCCTTCGACTCTGCCTCGCCCAAGGTAACCAGCGGCATCAGGATCGGGACGGCTGCAGTGAC
>JAHDOX010000151.1 GCA_018434645.1 Synergistales bacterium
AGGTATATCGTCACCCTTGACGCGCTTTCGACGTTAAAGGCAAAGACCGACAAGGTCTTCAGAGAATATGTGAAGGCTGCCGACTTGGTCCTTCCCGATGGCAAGGGGCTTACAGCGTCGTTGCGTTTTCTGGGGAATCCAGTTCAGCAGCGCATAGCAGGGGTGGATTTCCTCGAGAAGATGTGCAGGCTGGCATCCTACGAGAGGATCCCGGTCTACTTTTACGGTGGCAGGGAAGGCGTCGCAGCAGAGGCCGCTTCCAGGATGGCCTACAGCTTTCCCGGCCTTTTGGTGGCCGGGACCAGCCACGGTTACCATGACGAACAAGGGCGCAGAGAGGTCCTGGAAGAAATAGTGTCTTCAGGTGCCCGCTTCGTGTTCGTGGCCCTCGGCGTGCCGAAACAGGAAGAATGGATGGGGCAAAACGCCCGGCTTCTGAAAGGAGTCGTCTGTATCGGTGTGGGCGGTAGTTTCGACGTTCTTTCAGGGCGTTTGAAACGAGCTCCCCAGGGATGGCAGAAGGCAGGCTGCGAGTGGTTGTACAGGCTTATACAGGAGCCCTGGAGGTGGCGACGCGTGGCGAGGCTGCCCGTTTTTGCCTTTTGGGTACTGATGACTAAACTGGGTTTGTGCAGGAGCAGGGAAACTTAATGAAAATAAACGCAGGTATGCTTATGAACAAGGATCTCACCGCTGTGTCCGAGGAAGATCTGGTCCAGGACGCCGTTCATGTTCTTTACAGTCAAAGACTTGCGGGAGTCCCTGTGGTAGGGGAGAACTGGGAACTTGTAGGATATCTTTCCGAACGGGATATCCTTCAGGGGGCAGTGCCGACTTTTCTCGAGCTGTTGGCCCAGTCCTCCTTTCTGGATGATTCGGAGGGGGACCTGATTCAAAGGCTTAAAACCATTGGAAAACAGCAGGTCCGAGATTACATGAATCGTGAGCCCGTCTACGTGGAGCCCGCCGCCAGTCTCATGACGGTGGCGGATCTCATGCTCAGGAAAAAGATAAAGAGGCTTCCAGTTGCCGAAGAAGGAAAGCTCGTCGGGATTATCGAACGTGGCGCCTTTTGTGAATTCATGATGGAGGGCGACTTCTTCGATGACCCAATCCAATGACCTTCAGGCAAACTCCCTTTCATGGAAAGCTTCCAGGGAAATTGAAAGCTTACGCGAAGAGCTTGAAAAACAGTTTCGTGAGGAAAAAGCGAAGCTTGATGCCAAAAAAGAACAGTTGCGCGTCAGGCTCGATGAAATGGCGGAAAACACCCTCCAAAAAGTCGCATCCGAGTGGGAAGCCTACGAAAAGCTTTGCGAAAGTGAATCCAGGGCTTTTCGTGGAAACCTGGAAAAAGTCCTTGGGGAAGCCGTGGACGACGCATTTATTGAAAAGGTTTCCGACGAAGCGGCGCAAAGGCTGCTTAAACGTATCCTCCGGAGCGAAGATTCTCTAAAAGATGGCGAGGGGATCAAGTCTTGATCCGTGAGATGGTGAGAATAGCCGTATGGGGTCTGGCAAGCGACAAGGTCAGGCTCGTGGAGACGCTGCACGAACTTGGCGTGATACACCTCCTGCAACCAGTCTCGGAGCCCCTTTCGAGCGAACTTGCAGGCACTTTCAAGCGTGTTTCCGCAAAACTCCTGGGACTTGTCGAAGCCCTCGAGTGGAACGGGTGGGCCACCCTTACCGATGACGATCTCGAGTCGGCCAGGCGGAGTATGCCCCTTTCAGATGTGAGCGTCATAGAAGAGCTTCAGCGAAACCTCGATGAGTTCAGCGAACGCCTTACCAGGTTGCAGAAAGAAAGAGGGGAAATTCACCAGGAACTTCAATCTCTTCGGCGTGCCCTTCGGATTGCGCATCATCTGGATGTTTTCTGGAGGGAAGGGAAGGAAGAGGGGCAGGAAGTCCTGTTTTGGTGGATCTATAGGGAAAACCAGGACGAGATGCTGCACCAGTTGAGGTCCCGGTTGTCGGAAAGAAAACCCGGCGAGAAAATCGTGGCTTTCAGACATCATGAGGTCCGCCTCGATGAAAACGACGTCGTACTCGCGGTTTCCATATCACCGGAATTTGCCGGAGTCGCCGAGGAAGTTTTCAAAAAGGGCAACGCCGTCTTCTGGAAACCGCCCATCGAGGAAAAAGACCTGCCCTTCGACAAGGCTCTCGAAAGGATGGAAGCCCGCTACAAGCAGTTACCTGCAAGACTCGAAGAGCTGGATGAGGATCTTAAAAAAGCCCGCCAGGAATGGGGCCCAAGGCTTGGCGTCCTGTACATACTCCTGAACGAGCGGCTCGAAGAGTTTTCCGTCGCTGAAAGCGTGGACCTCGGGGGCAACATCGTATTCCTGGAGGGGTGGGTCCCCGTGGACGCTATGGATTCCCTGGTTGGAACCCTCAGGGAAAAGTTCGGCGACAGGGTGCTTCTGGAATGGAGGTACCCCACGGAAAAGGAATGGCACTTGGTGCCTACGGCGTTGAAAAATCCTCCATTGTTCAGACCCTTTGAGGTGTTCCTTAAACTTTTGCCAACGGCGCCTTACAAGGGTATAGACCCCACCATACTGATAGGAATTTTCTTTCCATTCTTTTCGGGATGCATGATCGGAGACATAGGTTACGGGGCCGTCATCCTTGCCCTTGGTGCGCTCCTGGCCGGAAAGAGCAGGCCGCTTCTTTCTGACATAGGGAAAATACTTGTTTTCGTGAGCGCCTGGAGCATCTTCTGGGGAGCCGCTTACGGAGAGTTCTTCGGTGACGTGGGGCATCGCCTGTTCCACATGGAGCCCCTCTGGCTCGAACGGTCAGAGGTTGTTCTGCCGGTAATGCTTTTTACGCTGGGACTTGGGGTGGTCCACGTCATTTTGGGCCTCGTGCTGGGGCTAGTGCAGGGTTTACGCAGCAGGCAAAGGCACATTTGGCTCGAGAAACTTGGCAATCTCATTGTCATCGCCGGGCTGATAGGTGCCATGGTGGCGGTCAAGGGCAGGCTGCCCGACGGCGTTTTCACCCTGTCAGTCACCATGCTTGTGGTGGGCGTCGTAGTGCTTATTGCAGGCGGAGGCGTCGGTGGCCTTGTCGAATCAATAGGCGCAGTGGGCAACATGCTCAGTTACATCCGGATAGCGGCCATAGGCCTTTCATCGGCAATACTGGCTCTCGTGGCGACACAGTTCGTCGACGTGTTCGGCGTTACCCTGCTCGGGGTGCTCATCGCGCTGGCCATGCATCTTCTGAATTTTATTCTTGCCCTTGCCGGTTCGGGGCTTCATTCGGCACGTCTTCAATATGTCGAATTTATGGGCAAGTTCTATTCCGGCGGCGGCAAGGACTATAAACCCTTCGCAAGGAGGAGGTTAAAATCATGGAAAAAGCCATCATAGCGATAGCTGCGGCACTCGCAATCGGCCTCCCGGCGCTGGCGACGGCCTTTGCCCAGGCCAAGATCGGAAGCGTGGGAGCGGGGACGATTGCCGAAAAACCGGAGACAGGCGGCATAATCATAATACTGGAGGCGATCCCGGAGACGATGGTTATCCTCGGCTTCGTTATCGCCATCATGCTCATTCTCCAGTTTGCCTGATCCGATGGGCGCGGTCTTCATGGAGGAAATAAAAAACCGGCAGGAACCGGACCTGGATGCCTTCAAGGAGGCCCTCAAGGCCGAGTACAAAAAACGCATCGAGGAGATACGTGTTCAATATGAACAGGAGCTTTCGGAAGAGGCTTCTAAAAGGCGACAGGAAGTCGAACTCCAGGTGGCCAGGTTGCGAACCGAGCAAAAGAGGCGGTATGAAAAGATGCTGAAGGATGCCCGGGAAAGAATTCTTTCAGATATGAGGCATCGGGCTTCGTCTTTTGTCAGCGAATCCGTCAGTCGAGCGCTTTCGAAGCTGGAAGAAAGGCTTTACGGCCTGCGCAGGGATCGTGAGGCCTATGTTCCCGTTTTGGGCGACCTGATTGTCGAAGCACTGGAGGTCGTCGGCGAATCCGGTATCGTTTTGGTGGACGAGGGGGAAAGCGCGCTTGTCCCGCAACTCCCTCAGGTCCGCTTTGTAGAGGAAGCGGACCTTGGCGGTTGGGGCGGGTGCATGGTAACCGACGCGGCCAAAAAGACACGCGTTGTGGATAATACGTTAAGAACGAGATGGGAGCGTGCAGAAAAAGAGCTGCGCTTCCTTGTTTCGGGATACTTTGATGACGTTTTTACGATTCTTGAGCGAACCGCCCAGCAATTACGGGTATCTTAACGCACGGCTTCGTTCGCGGATGACGGAGTTTTTCCCGAAGGAGATGTTCCTCGAACTGGCGTCGGGCAGCGTGGGAAAGCTCGAACTGTTTCTCATCGATAGCAATTACGGTGAAAGTTACAGGAAGGGCCTCCTCCAGCAGAACCTGTCCCTGAACAGACGCATCGAAATGGCCCTGGCTCACACCGCGACACGGCGCCTCAAGGAGGCGAAGTCCTTCGCCGAAGGAGAACCTGCGGATTTTTTCGAGATACTGCTTTCGAGGTCGGACATTTACAACTGCAGGTTGATCCTCAGGGCGTGCAGGACCGATAGCGTAGGTAGCGGCAACGAGCCTTTCTGGCACGGATACGGAGCGCTTCCAGAGACCTTTTTCCAGGATCTGTGGAAGAGCGGCGGCGTCGAGAAGCTAATCGAAAGAGCCCTTTTATTCGGCCATCCTCTTGCGGTTCAACTGGCACATTCATGCAGAGAGCTCAAGAATTCGGGAAACCTCCTTTTCGCCGAGCGCCGGCTTTTGGGAGAGATCCTGCAGTACTGTTTCGGCATTCTGAAGGCCCACAAGGGTAAAAACGCCGACCTGATGAGAGAATACCTGGGCCGAATGATAGATATCTGGAACGTGAATATATTTTCCAGGAGGGAAAACAAGGCCGAAGATGCCCTGAAACTTGACGAACCCTTTCTCGAGGGCGGAGCCTACCTTTCAAGGCGAAGGCTTCAGGAATCGAGGAACCTTCGGGAACTTCTGATAGAGACGCCATGGCAAAAGGCGATAACAAGACTTTCCGACGAGGGGCCGGCGATCCCGCTTCAGAGTGTAATGTCAAGCGATTTTACGTTGTGGCAGCTGAAGCTTTACAGGCACGACCGCCTCGGAATAGAGGTGGCTATCAGCTATGTCGCCCGCCAGATCACGGAATGGCAGGATCTGAACGTCCTGGTCGCCGGGCTCGAGCTCGGATTTGAACCGGAAGAGATTGTTTCGAGGCTGACTTTTGCGGAGGACAAGGATAAGGCATGAAAAACACTGAGCAGGAAAGGGTACTGGTGGCCGGGCGGGAATACTTTATAGACCTGTGGGCACTTTGCGGGTTCGAGCCCTTCCTGTGCGAAAAACCGGAGGACCTTTACGAAGCCATGCGAGCCGGTTTCGACGACGACGTGGCGCTGGTTTTGATCGAGGAGCAATGGTATGAAGGGCTGCCCGAATTGTTGAAAAGGCGGATAGACGTTTCTGCCAAGCCTTCCTGGATCATCTTCCCCTCGCTGAAGCCCTTCAGGGAGTGATGTGGCCTTTATGGAAAAGTCGGGAATTATCACAGGAATAACGGGTCCGGTCGTCAAGGCCCGGACAGATGCCTCGGTTTCGCTTTACGAGGTCGTCCACGTGGGGGAAAAACGCCTCCTTGGTGAGGTCGTCAGGATAGACGGCCCGAGGGTCGACCTGCAGGTTTATGAGGACACCTCAGGTATGCGCATAGGCGAACCCGTGGCCTTTACGGGCGACCTGCTTTCCGTCGAGCTGGGGCCAGGCCTTCTGGGCGGAGTCCTGGACGGCATAGGCAGACCCCTTCACGCCCTCGCCGAGAGCGGCATATTCATCGGTACCGGCATAGAAGCCCCGGCGGTACCTCAAGACCTCTTGTGGGAATTTGAGCCGTTGGTGAAAGAAGGAGACGAGATCGGCCCTGGCGATGCCTTCGGCTTTGTAACGGAACGTAAAGTCTTTCGTCACATGATCATGGTTCACCCGGAGGCAAGGCCGGGACGGGTCTTGAATATCAAGCCGAAGGACAAGTACACGCCCCGTGATATCCTCGTGGAGACGGATTCCGGATATTCGGGTGGACTCACCCAGAAATGGCATGTCAGGAAAGGACGACCTTACAAGCGGCGTCTGGGCTTTACGGAGCCTTTGGTTACAGGCCAGAGGGTGATTGATACCCTTTTCCCCCTGGCCCTGGGAGGGGCCGCCGTAGTGCCGGGTGGGTTCGGAACGGGCAAGACAGTCACGCAGCAATCCCTCGCCAAGTGGTGCAGCGCGGATATCATTGTTTATATCGGATGCGGCGAAAGGGGAAACGAGATGACCGAGGTCCTCGAAGAGTTTCCCGAGCTTCAGGACCCCCATTCCGGGAGGCCCCTGCTCGACAGGATGGTCCTGATCGCCAACACCTCCAATATGCCAGTGGCCGCACGTGAATCGAGCATTTACCTCGGAATGACCATTGCGGAATATTTCCGGGACCAGGGATGTAACGTGGCGATAATGTCTGACTCCACTTCCCGTTGGGCCGAGGCTTTAAGAGAGATAGCGGGGCGACTTGAAGAAATGCCCGGAGAAGAAGGTTACCCTGCCTATCTTTCTTCGCGTTTGTCGCAATATTACGAACGCGCCGGCAGGGTTGAGGCCATAGGCAAGGAAGCAGGGACCGGTTCCGTTACCGTGATTAACGCCGTATCACCGGCCGGGGGGGATTTTTCCGAACCCGTTACCCAGGCCAGCCTGCGTCTTTCGGGGACCTTTTGGGCTTTGGACAAGTCCCTTGCCCAGCAAAGACACTTTCCTTCCATCAACTGGAAGCAAAGTTTTTCCCTTTACGAAAAGAGCCTCGACCGCTGGTTCACCGAAAGGTTTGGCGAAAAGTGGCATGACGACGTGGCTTACCTGAGGGACCTCCTTGACATGGAGAAGAACCTGCAGGAGCTTGTCCAGATCGTCGGAAGGGATGCTCTGACAGAAGAAGACAAGTGGAAACTGCATTTGGGCGGGCTTGTCCGCGTCGCCTATCTCCAGCAAAACGCCTTTGACCCGAACGACGCCTATTGTTCCCTTGAAAAACAGCACCTCCTGCTCGATTGCCTCAGGCGCCTGGACCAAATTGTCCACTCGAGGATCGAAGACGGACTGCTCTTCCACCAGGTGCAGGAAAGGCCTCTTGCAGCAGATCTCCTTGCTTTATTGAGAGAAGACGAAACGACCATGAAAGAAAGGATAGATGCCTTCCTTGAAGGTCTCAGGGAGGCTTTGAGCAAGATGGAGGTGGCCTTCGAATGACCCCGCTCTACAGGGAAGGCAGCCGTGCCGTACGCGGCGTGAGCGGACCCCTCCTTTTCGTGGAAAACGTCCCCGGCGCCGGATTCGGGGAGCTGGTCTCCATAGAGGCGGACGGGCACCGGCTTTCGGGGCAGATACTGGATGTGGAGGAAGGACTTTGCATCATTCAGGTCTTCGAGGACACCATCGGTGTCAGGTCGGGCAAAACCACGGTCTGGCTGGAGAAAGACATCGCGAAAATTCCCGTTGGGAGGAGTTTGTTGGGGAGGATATTAAACGGCAGGGGAAAACCCATAGACGGGCTTGGTGAAATAGGGTACGTGGAGGACGAACTTCCCGTGCACGGGCTTCCCCTTAATCCTGTAAAAAGATCCAGTCCCAACGCCTTTGTCCAGACGGGCATCTCGTCCATAGACATCATGAATACCCTCGTCAGGGGGCAGAAACTCCCGATTTTCTCCGGTTCGGGGCTTCCGGCGGGCCAAATCGCCGCGCAGATCGTAAATAACGCGACGGTGCCTTCCGCGGCGTCCAAATTCCTCGTGGTGTTCGCCGCCATGGGTATTACCTCGAGGGAAGCGGATTTCTTCGTCGAAGCGTTCAGCTCTTCAGGTGCGGTGGATCACGGTGTGTTTTTCATAAACACCGCCGGCGAGTCGGCGGTGGAAAGGACCCTGACACCGCGTCTGGCTCTGACGGCGGCGGAGTATTTCGCCTACACTTTGGGCTACGACGTACTGGTGGTAATGACCGACATGTTGTATTACTGCGAGTCCCTGAGGGAGATCGGGGCCGCACGCGAAGAAGTCCCGGGCCGCAGAGGCTTTCCCGGTTACATGTATTCGGACCTTGCGAGCATCTACGAGCGGGCAGGCTGTGTCTCCGGAAGGCCCGGAAGCATAACGCAGATCCCTATCATCACCATGCCCGACGACGACATGACTCACCCCGTGGTAGACCTTTCCGGCTATATCACCGAAGGGCAGATAGTGCTTGACAGGAGCCTCGCCGACAGGGGGGTTTACCCCCCCATAAATGTATTGCCGAGTTTGAGCAGGCTAATGAACAAGGGTATAGGAAAAAACAAGACGACAGAGGAGCACAGGGCGCTTGCAGACCAGCTCTATGCCAGTTATGCCCGTGCGAAGGAGGTCGAAAGGCTCCGTTTGATAGTCGGCGATGACGGCCTGACCAATGACGAACGTCAATTTCTGAAATTCGGGGCGGTTTTTGAGAAAAACTTTTTGCACCAGGGCGAAGGGCCCAGAAACCTCGAGGAATCGCTTCAGGTCTCCTGGCAATGCCTTTCCACCCTGCCCGACGAGTTGCTTTTCAAGCTTCCTCCTTCGGTCATAAGGCAGAAGATAAGAAAGGCGGCAAGTCAATGAACGGTCACAGGCCCCCCACGAGGGACACCGTTATGGATCTTCGCAGGCAGGCGGAGATCGTAAAATTCGGCAAAGGCCTTCTCGAAAAAAAGAAGGATGCGCTGCTCAGGGCGATCGACGAAGACAGAAGGGCCCTGGCGAAGGTGGAGCGGGAATTTATGGACCATGTGAGAAAAACGGCTTACAGCTACGGCATAGTGAGGATGTTTGAGGGCTCCTCTTTCATCAGGCTTCTAGCCGTAGGACGGAAGACGGTTACCGTGAGCAGCGAGCGTTGCAACCTCATGGGCTGTACCTACTACCAGTATAAGCCGCACAAAAGCGAGACGGGCATCCCCCTGGAGGAATCGTCCATGGACCCTGCCCTGACCTCCCCTTATGTAGATGAGCTAATGGAGCACCTGAGATGGGCGGAGCGGCTTTTGTGGACCTACATAAACCTGAAGCTGAAAATCAGGGCACTGGAGAAGGAACTGAAAAAGACCATGCACAAGGTGAACACCCTGGAACATACGGTAATGCCTGATTTGCAAAACGATCTGAAACGCATAGTGGATATCCTCGAGGAACGCGAGCGGCAGGAGAGATTTGCCTTAAAGAAATTCTCTAAAAGAAAGAAGGCCTCGAAGGTGTACCCTTCGGAAAAAGGCCTGAAAGAAGCCGGTCCGTGAAGGTCCGCGTACGCGTAGTTGGTGTGCCCAAGACGCCCTATTACAGGGAAGGAATTGAAGATTATCTCCGTCGCCTCCAAAAGTATCTTCCCGTATCCCTGGAATTTGTGCGGGGAAAAAGCGGGCGAAGCGAAAAAGCCCGTGCAGTGCGTGAGGAAAGCCTTAATTTGCTCGATGGAGTGCCTGAAAGGGACCACGTAGCCTTGCTGGACGTCAAAGGGCAGGCCAAAGGAAGCGTCGAGTTTTCAAAATGGCTTTACAGGGTCCTGGGACAAACCCGGGGCTCTCTCGTTTTCTGCATTGGTGGTCCTTACGGAGTTTCCAGAAAGCTGATTGACCGGGCGGATTCGAGGATATCTCTTTCGGCCATGACCCTCCCTCATGAAATGTGCCTCCTCTTGCTTCTCGAACAGCTTTACAGGGCGGCTACCATTCATGCAGGAGGTTCCTACCATCATTGATTGAACCTGGACTAGGCATTAGAATGCTTTTGACGCAGGCTTCAAAGAAAGGATGATAACCATGAAAATGGAACAAATGCTCAAGCAGGCACAGAAAATGCAAGCCGAAATCGCCAGGATCCAGGAAGAACTGTCCAGGGAAGTAGTGGAAGGTTCTTCCGGCGGCGGCATGGTTCGTGTTACGGCTAACGGACAGGGGGAAATCCTTGCGATCAATATCGAAAAGGACGTAATCGATCCCGAAGAAAAGGAAATGCTCGAAGACCTCGTAATAGCTGCGATTCACGATGCGGTGGAAAAGAGCAAGGAACTCGCCCAGTCACGCCTCGGCAAAATCGGCCAGGGACTGGGTCTCCCGGGCTTTATGTAGGGGATGCAGAAGTGACGAGAGGACCACTTGAACAAGCCGTCAGTCTTTTGGGCAAGCTCCCGGGCGTAGGTGAGAAGACGGCGCGCCGGTTTGCCCTTTATATCCTGCAACAGCCCAGGGCTTTTACGAGAGAACTTGCTTCGGCCCTGCTCGAGTTGAGGGAACAAACGGTACCGTGCTCGGTCTGTGGAAACATTACCACGGAAGAAGAGGACCCCTGCCCGATCTGCAGCGATCCCTTGAGGGACCGCTCTACACTTTGTGTTCTCGAATCCGTGGAGGACATGTTGAGCTTCGAACAATCGGGTGCCTATTCGGGTCTTTACTTCATCCTTGGAGGGCGTGTCTCGCCACTGGACGGGGAAGATCTGGATCCGAAAAGGATAGATGCGCTGAAAGAATACGTGATGTCAGGGGCATTCACGGAAGTGATCATCGCCACAAATCCCAGGGTAGAAGGGGATTTGACGTTTTTTACAGTTCTCGACACTCTCGATGACTGTGATGTTAAAGTGACGAGGCTGGCTTTCGGACTACCCCTGGGCGGCAGTATTGGATATGCCGACAGGGTGACTCTGCATGCCTCTTTAGAGTCGCGGGTAGATGCAAGACAACATGACAAAAAGACAGAAAGGGAGTGATGCTCTATGGCTGAAGGATTCGCAAGGGTTTTAAATTTTCTTGCCAGAGGCATCCTTGCGCTTCTGGGCGGAGTCGTCGGTTACCAGCTCGCTTTGTGGACAATCGGTCACCAATGGTGGCCCTGGGTGGATTTTCCCCAGGTAATGGTTCCTTATATCCTCTTGATCATTGCCTTTGGGCTTGTCGGTTACCTGATTACCCCCGTTTTTACGAAATTCCTCGGCTTTATTGGTTTATCTTTGGAAAAAAACCTCGAAAACCTCAGCTGGCACGATATTTCCGTAGCCACCATCGGCCTTATTGCAGGACTTTTGGTGGCCAACCTTATAGCCCTGCCTCTTGCCGATCTTCCCGTTATCGGCAGCTACATAGCGATTTTTCTGAATATCGTCCTCGGATATATAGGTGCCAGGATTTTCCTCAAGCGCAGGGAGGAGATCCAGGGCATGTGGTCTTCGATAGGTGGCCTGAAAGACCGGTTGAGTATCAAGGGGCGAAAGTACAAACACCCCGGAGACCAGGGAGAGTCTTCCCATCCGGGTTTTGAAACGCTGGAAACCCCCGAAAACAGGGCTTCAGTGAAATTACTTGATACCAGCGTAATTATCGACGGAAGGATTCTGGACATAGCTTCAACGGGCTTTCTGGAGGGGACCTTCGTCCTCCCCGGTTTTGTTCTCACAGAGCTTCAGGCCGTGGCCGATTCCACCGATCCTACGAGGCGGACCAAGGGGCGAAGGGGACTGGATGTCATCAACGAAATGCAGAAAATTCCCTATATATCGCTGCAGATAGTGGAGACACCGCTGAAGGACCTCGGGGTCGACTCGGTGGATGAAGGGCTCGTTGCCCTGGCCAGGGTAATGAATGCGAAGGTTGTGACCACCGACTACAACCTCAACAAAATAGCCCAGATACAGGGAATAGAAGTTCTCAACGTCAACGAGCTGGCAAACGCCATGAAGCCGATGCTCCTTCCGGGGGAAGGGGTTACCGTGGACGTTATAAGGGAAGGCAAGGAACCTCACCAGGGAGTAGGCTACCTGGACGACGGAACCATGATAGTCGTCGAGGAAGGCGAGAAATACATCGGAAAAAGGATAGAAGTGGTGGTAACTTCCATGCTGCAGACGTCGGCCGGCAGGATGGTTTTCGGAAAGATCAAAAAAGAGGTCAGGTCGTAAATGGAATGGTCGTTCATAATACTGGCTGCAGGTGAAAGCCGTCGATTCGGGAAAGTAAACAAACTCGACCGGGATCTTGAGGGTCTTCCCGTTTGGATGTGGAGCGTGGACCTGGCGGAGCGACTCATGAAGGCGGGGAAAATACAGGAAACGGTGCTGGTTGTCCCGAAAGGACAAGAGGAAAAGTTCCGCGACCGGGTCGAAGGGCTTGAGGGAAGATGGTTTGTCGCCGCGGGCGGGAAAAGTCGCACAGAATCGGTCATAAAAGGCCTTGAAAGGGCACGTTGTGAGAGAGTTCTCCTGCACGATGCGGCGAGGCCTTTTGCGAGTGCAGGTTTGTGCGAAAGGGTAATGGAAAAGGTTCGAAGAGGAATTGGAGTGATACCCCTGATCCCTGTGTCCGACGCCTTGAAAAAAATAGAAGATGAAAGGCCGCCGAGACATATTGAGAGGGACAGACTTTTTGCGACCCAGACGCCCCAGGGCTTTTTTCGCGAGGAGATTTTGTCCCTTTTGTCAAGAAGGACCAAATCCTGTGCGGACGAGGGGCAGGCATGGATGGAAGCGGGGTTGAAACTGGAGACCGTGAAAGGGTTTTCTGAAAACTTCAAGATTACCTATCCGGAGGATTTGGACCTGGCCGAAAAGGTTGCAAGAGGAAGGCGCAAGATCAGGACCGGTATAGGATACGACATTCATCCTCTCGCGCCGGGCAGGAGCCTTGTCCTGGGAGGGTATCCCATCGAGTCCAACCTGGGGCCGGTGGGTCATTCCGATGGGGATGCCCTTTGTCACGCAATCAGCGACGCACTCCTCGGCGCGGCCGGACAGCCGGATATCGGGACGTTGTTCCCCGCTTCCGACCCTTCCATCAAAGGGATCAGTAGTACAAAAATCCTGTCCGACGTGATCGACAGGCTCAAAACTTGCCTCTGGTCCGTGGAATGGGTGGATGCAGTGGTGGTGTTGCAGACTCCTAGGATCGCGCAAGACATTGCGCGCATAAAGGAGTCCCTCGATGGTGTTTTCACAGACCACGGTTTTGCAGGAATCGTAAATGTTCGAGTGAAAAGTGGTGAACGAACCGGCCCCGTTGGTGATTCCGAGGCGGTCATGTGTTATGCCGTCGTCACGATTTCGGGTATCGAAACACCCCGGGATTGAGACGTTTCTTGCATATCACGTAAGCAGGGGATAAAATCTCGGGCTAACGAACCGCAAGGAGTTCGACAAAGACAAGGCAACAGGCCGAAAATACAGCATCAAAGGCGGCGGCTTGATGTTTTGTACGATTTGTAAGGAGGCGAACAGACATGGAAAGGGACCGTTTCGTTCCCGACGAAGGGTTGACTTTCGACGATATGCTTCTCGTTCCCGGGTATTGCGAAGTACTTCCGTCACAGGTCAGGATTCATTCACGACTTACACCCCAGATATCGCTGAATATACCTATTTGTAGTGCAGCCATGGACACCGTAACGGAAGGGAAGCTCGCCATCGCCCTTGCCAGGGAGGGCGGCCTGGGAATCGTTCACAAGAACATGAGCACCGAGGAGCAGGTTGCTGAGATAGACAAGGTGAAACGTTCCGAGTCGGGCGTTATAGTTGACCCCTTTTACCTGCATCCCGACAACAAGGTTTCCGAAGCGGTGGAGCTTATGGAACACTATCATATTTCGGGTGTTCCAATAGTGGACGAAGACAAGAAACTCGTCGGTATAATCACCAACCGGGATCTGAGGTTCGTCTCGGAATACGAACAGCCCATAAAAGAAGTCATGACCAAAGAAAACCTGATTACCGCCCCGGAAGGGACTAAACTCGAAGGGGCTACGGAGATACTGCGCAGGCACAAGGTCGAAAAACTGCCTATCGTAGATGCCGATGGTGTGTTAAAGGGGCTTGTAACCATAAAGGACATAAGGAAAGCCAGAGACTTCCCGAATGCCTGCAAGGACGAACACGGACGTTTGCGCGTCGGTGCCGCCCTCGGTGTAGGGGAAGAGGCCCTTGCAGCAGCGGAAATATTCATCGACGCAGGGGCGGACGTACTCGTGGTCGATACTGCACATGGTCATTCCAGGCCTGTCATCGAGACGGTAAGGGCACTACGAAAAAGACATCCCGGTGTGCCGCTCATTGCTGGAAATATCGCTACCGGGGAAGCCGCCGAAGCGCTTATTGAAGCAGGAGCGGACGGAGTAAAAGTAGGGGTCGGACCAGGGTCTATCTGTACCACCAGGGTTGTCGCCGGCATAGGCGTTCCTCAGCTGACGGCCATTATGGCTGCTGCTCGAGTGGCTCACAAAAAGGGCAAGACCGTCATAGCAGACGGCGGCATAAGGTATTCGGGGGACGTGGCAAAAGCCATAGCCGCAGGAGCCGATTCGGTAATGATAGGGTCTCTTTTCGCCGGTACCGATGAAAGCCCTGGGGAAGTCGTCATCTATAGAGGGCGCTCCTTCAAAAGTTACAGGGGAATGGGTTCTTTGGGCGCCATGAAGGAAGGAAGAAGCAGAGAGAGATACTTCCAGCAGGACCGTCCGGATGAAAAACTGGTACCCGAAGGAATAGAAGGCCTGGTGCCATATAAGGGTCCCCTTGGCGGGGTTGTACAGCAGCTTGTAGGGGGACTTCGCGCCGGCATGGGTTATGTAGGTGCAGCGGACATAGCGGATTTGCAGGCCAAAAGCAGGTTCGTAAAGATCACAGCCGCAGGGGTAAAAGAAAGCCATCCCCACGACGTGGTTATCACCAAGGAGGCGCCGAACTACTGGATGGAATAAAATAAATCCGTATACTGTTCCTGCAGGCCACACGCGAGCGCAGTGTAGTGTGTTTGTTTTTGTGATTCCGGGTTTGTAAAGGTGGAATCTGGAATTTGACTTAGACTTGTTTTGATCGGTCTGCAGGCCGGGCATCGTTGGGTAAAGACGTGATATTGTTCCTGCAGGCCACACGCGAGCGCAGTGTAGTGTGTTTGTTTCTGTGATTCCGGGTTTGCAAAGGTGGAATCTGGAATTTGACTTAGACTTGTTTTGATCGGTCTGCAGGCCGGGCATCGTTGGGTAAAGACGTGATATTGTTCCTGCAGGCCACACGCGAGCG
>JAHDOX010000013.1 GCA_018434645.1 Synergistales bacterium
CGTCTGGGAACTGCGCACGACGCCCTTGCCGCTTTCCATGGGGACGAATTCCCGCCTGCTGCGGCTTAGCCGGGTGAAATCCAGCTCCACCTGGACGCGCACCACGGCGTTGCCCGGGCCGAAAATTGCCGAAAGCATGTTCCTGACCCTGTTTTCCAGGTCGTGCTCATGCTGCCGTTCAAGCTCCCTCTGTAAAGATGAGACCCCGCCGCTTGCACCGTGGAAGATGAAAAACTCGTCTTCCACCATCTCGGAAAGGAGCCTTCCCCTGGTGTCCACCACGGAAACGTGTTCCGGCGAAAGCCCCTCCACGCTGGCGGCTGTGAGGTTCATTACGGCCCGCACCTGCTCCCTGGTCATCTCGTGGCCCGGCCTGAGCCTGAGGAGGATCGACGCCGATGCCGGCTGCTCCTCCTTGAGAAAGAGCTTTGGTTTCGGCAAAACCACGTTGACCCTGGCGTCCTCGACGGCGTCCAGCTGCCGGATCGTCCTGGACAGTTCGCCCTCCAGGGCCCTTATGTAGGCAACCTGCTGCTCGAAGTCGGTCATGCCCATCTTCGTGTCGTCGAATATCTCGAAACCCACGGCGCCGCCTTTGGGCAGACCGTCGGAAGCGAGGGCGAGCCTGAGTTCGTGGACGTTCTTTTCGGGAACCAGCACCGCCGAAGCCGATGGTTCCAGTCGGTATTCCGCGCCGCGTTCTTTAAGCATCTCGACGATGGCCGCCTGGTCGAGGGCGTCCAGCCCCGAGAACAGCGGGACGTAGGAAGTCCTGCCGGCAAAAAGGATCACGCCGCCGAAAAAGCCCAGAAGCAGCACGGCGGCTCCCAGAAGGGCCCACCTTCCGCGTTTTCCAAGGCCGTTTAAAAACTCCCTGAACCGCTTGGCAAACTCCTTGATCTGGTCCATCGCCCTTTCCCGGCCCCCGGACTAAAGCGGCATCTGGACCAGCCTGTTATAGGCGTCCAGGAGCTTGTCCCTGATCTGGACGGCCAGCTGCAGGGCCAGATCGGCCTCGGACACCGCGGCTGCCACTTCGGAGATGTCCTCCACGTCGCCGGTGGCCATGGCCTTCATGGCAGATTCCGCGCGGAGCTGAACGTCGTTTACCTTCTCCAGACCCTGTTTCAGGGCCTCTTCAAAGCCCTGCACCTTGTCGTCGTTTTCTTTTTTGGCCACACGAGCCGCCGCCTCGCGGGGCTTCCCCACTGCGGCGTTTCCGTAGGCCGTACGGGCATTTCCCAGGAGTGAAAGGTCGACCATGGACGAACGCACGTGCCACTCCCCCCTTGAATATTCGGTGTATTTAAAAAGCGGTCAGGCCATTTCCGTTTCGCCGGAAAGGGCCTTGCGCAGTTTGTCCAGAACCCTTTTGTGAAGCTGGGATATCCGCGATTCGGAAAGACCGAACTCCTCGGCGATCTCTCGGAAATTTCGGTACCTGAAATAATAAAGCTCCACGAGGAGCTTTTCCCTGTCCGACAGTACGTCAAGCGCGCCGTGAAGCCGCTTTATCTCGTCGCCGAGAAAGGCCAGTTCCTCGGGCCCGGGGCGGTCGTCGGCCAGTATGTCGGCCTTTTCCACCTCGTTGTCATCCAGGGCCACGAGCTCGTCCAGGCACCCTACGAAGCTCCTGTTGGATATTTCCATCATTTCCCGAAGCTGCTCCTCGCTCACGCCCAGACGCTTTTTAAGCCTGTCGCTGTCGAGCCTGCCTGTTTCCTGGAGTTCCGACTCCATCGCCCTTTCCAGGGCCTGGATCTTTTCTCGGCCCGAGCGTGAGATCCAGTCGAACCTCCTCAGTTCGTCAAGCACCATGCCCCTGATCCTGGAGGCCGCGTAGGTCTGAAAGGTAAACCCGAGCGAAGGGTCGAAGCGGTCGATGGCGTCCAGAAGCCCCATGCTCCCGTAGCTTAAAAGGTCTTCGTAGTCGAGCTCCCGGGGGGGCGTGACATTCATGCGGCGCACCACGAACCTGACCAGGTACTGGTACCTGCCGATGATTTCCTCCTGGATCTTTCTCCGCTCCTCGCTCCTCGGAGAAAGAGTGTGATAGCGCTCCCACAACTCGGCCTCGTCGCTTTTGCCCCATTGCGCCGAGGTCCTGACCTGTCCGTCCATCGCCACCTCTCCCCACGTCATCGTAATTATTATTATAAACAACAGTATAAATTACGATGTTTGCGGGAGTAGTATAAGGGGTTTTTAGGGATTATGCAAGCAGCGGGACGAAAGAGCCCAATTCAGCGGGTCTTTTGGCCAGGAGTGTTTTTTTCCGGCGACTTCTTCTTTTTGAGCGAGAAGACGTAGGCCAACACCTCCGCCACGGCGACGTAAAACTCCTCGGGTATCTGTTGTCCGATTTCGACCTTGGGGTACATGCCACGGGCAAGCCCCTTGTCCTCCACTACGGGCACGCCGTGGGCCTCGCCGATCTCCCTGATGCGAAGCGCCACGTAACCCGCCCCCTTGGCCAGCACCACCGGGGCGTCCATTTTCTTGCGGTCGTACTCCAGGGCTATGGCAAGATGCGTGGGGTTCGACACGATGACGTCGGCGTCGGGAACCATGGCCATCATCCTGTTGCGGCCAATCTCGGACTGTTTCCTGCGTATCCTCTGCCTGACCAGGGGGTCTCCCTCGGTCTGCTTGAATTCATCTTTGAGCTCCTGCTTGCTCATCTTGATGGATCGTGAGTGCTCCCATTTCTGGTAGGCGAAGTCCAAAAGCCCGAGGACCAAAAGAGCCGCGGCCATTTTTATCGACAGGTCAAACAGCATGGAAAAGACGTGGCCTGTGCCCACCCTGGCGTCGGTACGGGAGATGCCGTAGAGGTTTCCGATCTCGCCCCTGAGACCGAAGTAAAGCACGCCGAAGAGGATGGACGCCTTGAGAAGGGCTTTGGCCGCCTCGACGGCCGACCGGAGGCTGAACATGCGCTTGAGGCCCCGCATGGGGTGGAACCTGTCGGTTTTGGGAATCAGGGGTTTTACGGTTATCTTAAGCCCCACCTGGAACGCCGAAGTGGAAAAGGCGCTTAAAGACGCCACCAGGGCGAGGGGAAACCAGATTGCGAGAAAAGTGCGCACCCCCGAGGCGACAAGCATACCGACCCAGTCTCCTCCCATGACTCCCGAGGCCACGTTGCCCATGTTCCACACGAGAAAGCCCCTGTAGCACCTCCACGCCGCGCCCGAAAAAAGAAAGAGCGCGGCCGTACCAGCCATGATCATGACGGCCGCGGTGAGATCCTTGCTCTGGGCAACGCGCCCTTCCTCGCGCTCCTTGCGCCTCTTTCGCGGCGTGGCCTCCTCGGTCTTTTCCTGGGAGCAAAACTGCAGGTCACAACAAAGCGGCCCCCTTGCCGGGGCCGCTTCCGAGATGTTTTCCGCCGGCCTTTTCAGTCGATTATCGTCGTCGCCGCGCCGTTGGGTCTTTTTGCTCTTTTCGGCCACCGCCCGACTCCCTTTCGTCTAGCCCAGGTAATCCACCAGGGTCGGCTGCAAAACCCTCGAGATGGTCGAAAGCGTCGCCTGGTAGACGATCTGGGCCATCTGAAGCTCCGTCGCCGCCTCGGCAATGTCGACGTCCATGATGCCGCTGTAAAGGTCCGTCATCGCCAGGTTGTTGTCTTTGAGCCTGCTCAGGGCCGTTTCGTACCTTCGGCTCAGCGCGCCTGCGGTCGCCCTGGCACTAAGGATGTCGTCCATTGCCACATCAAGCTTCGAGAGGAGCGTATCTGAAAGCCCTTCGGCGGCGCCCTGCTCCACAGCATGGATCAGGTCGTCCAAAAGGCCAAAGAGGTCGCTTTTCTGCACGTCTGCGGCGGTGCGTTTCGTCACCGTCTGGGCGAAGGGACCGGAGGCCCCCGAAGCGCTCCGTGTGGGCGTGGTGCCGCCTGGCGTTAGCATTGTCATGCCCGCCGGCACGCTCAAGGAGAAAGCCTTCCCTTCAGGCGACGTCAAAACCAGTTCGCCCTCCGCAGTAACCACGGCCCGCAGGTCGCTTCCACCGAAGCGGGCGTTGATGTGGTCCGCCACGCC
Organism: Synergistales bacterium; assembly: GCA_018434645.1. Lineage (GTDB taxonomy): Bacteria > Synergistota > Synergistia > Synergistales > Thermovirgaceae > UBA1876. The sequence goes on from JAHDOX010000013.1 coordinate 4,044, forward strand.
CTCAAGGTCGGCCACCTCGGCCAGGTCTATATCAACCGTGTATCCGTCCACTTCGACGGAAAACACTCCGCCCCCCGTCCAGGAGCCCGAGGCTGCCCTCACGTCGGTGTTAATGCCGAAATACTCTGCGGCGTTACCGGTGAGGTCGAAGACATTGACTGCCGAACCGTCTTTGGCCGCCAGCGCGATACGCCTGTCTCCCGCACCGTTGGAGGTAACGGAAACGTCCAGCCACCCTCCGGCGAGCTCCCCGAGCTTTTTCGCCAGGTCATCCACCGTGTCCGTAGCTGCCACGGGGACTTCGAGCCTCCGTCCAGCCGTCTCGACGACGAAACGGCCCGGCGTTCCGGCCGGGAGGGTTTCGTCCACCAATCCGCCGGTAACGCCCGCCTGCAGCCCCGCAGCCATGGCAAGGCCCGAAGACAGCCCGCCCAGGGCCGGGTCGGCGTAGGGCAAATCAATCACCCGCAAGGGTTCGCCCGTTTTCGAATACAGTGCCAACGATTTGTCACCATTGACCAGGTCCACGCCTATTACGTCGCTTCCGACTTGCTGCCTTATTTCCCTGGCAAGGGCCTCCGGGTCAAGATGGCCCGTCCCGTCGTCGACGCTATCGCCCAGAAGGGCCACCCTGTGGAGCGTACCTCCCACTTCCACTCCCAAAAGGGCGGGCACGTCGCCCGGGGCAAAACCTGGTAAATCCACGCCTGACAGGTCGTGTGTGACCAGGGCGCTGGAGATACCCAGATCACTCGCGTAGGAATTGGTTTTGTCATATACGGACAGGGGAGAACCGTCCTTTGTGGTGATTACGAGCCGAAGGCTTTCGCTTTCTGCGTGAAGCGAGTTCGAGTCGGTGGGGTTTTCGGCCGCCGGTTCCTCCTGGACCACTACGTCGAGCCAGTCGCCCGCGGCGGCCTTGAGCCGGTCCGCGAATTCCCGTAACGTGAGGTCCGGTTCATCGTTTATTACCAGATTCATCTTCCGGTCGCCCGAGACGAAGACCATGTCGAGGGTCTGGTTGGTGGTATCCCCCAGGGAATCGGCGGGGAGGGCGTGGGTTGAAACCGTCGCCGTCTCGAGCCCCAAAAAGGCGGCCAACCCCATGTGAGACGTGTCCACCTGTCGGCTTGCCGGTTCCGACATGGCCTGCACCGGGAAAAGGTCCGCAGCTCCTCCCGCGGCGGTGACGGAGAACCTGTCGTCGGGGTCGGTCCCCACGATGGTGATGGAGCCATCCGTCCTGGCTCCCGCCCAGATGCCCTCTATCATCGAAATGGATTGCGCCACGGTCTCCAGGTCGTCTCCGGCGGCCACTTCCACAGTGAATTTGCCGCCCTTTGCGAATTCAAGCTCCAGCGTTCCGGCCGAAGGCGCCGTCCAGGCCACTCCCGTCGCTTGCGACAACATCCTCTGCACGGGGGCGAAACTGTCCGTATCGGGCATGGAAACCACCCGCAAGGGCTCCCCGGTGAGGCTTAGTATCGTGAGCTTTTGCGTGCCCGCCTCCGAGTCGGTGACGACCGAGGCGTGGACGAGCTTGCCCGCTTCTTCAGAGCCGTTTATCATCTCCGCAATTTCCTGGAGGGAATAACCCTTTACCTTCTCGCCGGGCGAGCGGAAACCGTCGTAATCGGTGTTATCGGCCAGGGAATCGTCATTCGTGTCGTTCCACCTTTCGGGGATGGGCACCCTCGCCGATTTGTCCCCCACACAGATTTTGAGTTCCTCGGAAGTCCCCTCCCACCTGAAGTCCAGGGGGACCTCCACGGACGTCACGGACCGGCGCTCGAAACTCAGGGGGAAGACGTCGCGCCCGTTAAGGGATACCTGCCCCGTCTGCCCTTTCTCGATCTCAAAAACTATATGCCCCCCGTCGCCCTGGTAAACTACCTGACCGTCCGCCTGCATCAGGAAGGGTCGCGTCGACGTATCGAAGCCCGAGAGCAGAAAGCGCCCTTCCACGTCGAAATTGGCCGTCTGGATGAGCTCGTCCCTCATGCCCTCTATGTCCCGGGCCAAGGCGGCGAGGTCCACCTGCGAAAGGCCTCCGTCGCCGGCGTAAATGACCTTTTCCCTTATGGAGGAGATGAGATTGGTCGCCTGTTCCAGGGCCGTGTCGGTATTGGAAAGCCATGTCACGGCGTCGTCGAGGTTCCGCTGGTATTGTTCGTTCCGCGCAAGGGAAGTGCCCACGGTCATCCCGCGGGTGACCTCGGCAGGATTGTCCGAGGGCTTGCCGTATTTCTGCTGGCTCGATATCTGTTTTTGTATGTCCATCAGCCGTTTCAATCCGGCGTGCATGTCCTGCAGGAACACGCTCGACATCATCGATTGGGAAATGCGCTCCAAGGAGCACCACCTCTTTTCGTCTTTTCAAGCGTCCGCCGGATGCGCTACCGCTTGAGGTTCATCAGTTCTTCCAGCACCTGGTCGCTGGTGGTGATGACCCTCGCCGAGGCCTGGAAGCCCCTCTGGGCCTTGATGAGGTCAACGAACTCCTGGGTCAGGTCCACGTTCGACGCCTCCAGACTCCTTCCCGCGAGCTTCCCGGCCCCTCCCTCCAGGGGCCTGAGTATCTGGGGGATTCCCGAGTTGGCCGACTCCCTGAAGGCTCCGTTGCCGAGCTTCTCCAGCCCGCTGGGGTTGGAAAAAACCGCCAGCGCTACGGTATAAAGGTCCTGGGTCTGGCCGTTGTCGTAGACGCCGCGGATTATCCCGTCGGAACCGACGGAGTAGTCGTTGAGAACGCCCATCTCGTAGCCGTCCTGGTAGTACTCCTTGGTGGTGAAAGACGACCCGAACTGCGTCACGGCGTCCTCGGCCCCGACGCCCAGCACCTTGCCGGTGAAGTCCATGGTTATCGACGAGTCGCTCGCCCCCAGGACACCGAAATTGACCGACAGGGTGCTCATTTCCGCACCGGAAGAATCGGTCACGCGCTCCACCAGCCCATCGGGCGAAAACTCCACCAGGCCCGTATTGCTCGAAAGGGAGATGCCCGGGTCTTCGGGGAGCCAGGCCCTCCAGCGCCAGAGGTTGTTGTCCACCTTCTCCCAGCTGGTCTCCATGGTGTAGGCGTTACCCTGGGAGTCGTAGATGTCGAACTTGGTGTTGTGGATGCTGGCCGTCTGGAGATTGAAGTTCTCTATGACCGTGCCCGACTGCTTGAGAGCGACGCCCATGCCCGACGAGGACCGCTCGACATCCACGGTCCGCCCGCCCAGGGTGACGGTTGTTCCCGAAGGCACTATGAAGGACCCGTCGTCTTCCGAGTCAAGGTCCTGCGTCACGAGATCCATCGTTCCGGACCCGTCGTCGCCCCAGAAGTTGACCTGCCTGCCGCCGTCGAGTTGGTCGTTGAACTCGGCCAGGTAATAGTACGTGCCGCCGGTGCCGTCGTCCACCTCGACTACCGAGTAGTTCATGGCGGCCCCCAGGTCGGTTGCCCAAAGGAGCGACCCGTCGTCGCCGCTTAAAACCTGAAGCTGCCCGGTGGAATCATCGAAGTGAAGGGTCTCGGGCAAGCCGACGCCGTCGAGATCGGCCGAGGCCTCGGCAAGTACGGGAAGCCCCGTGGTGGTGTTGATCCCGGTCATCTCGAAGTCCACAACTGTCGAAGTTCCGTCGGGCCGGGTGAAGGTGGCCCTCAGGAAATTGTCCGGGCCGGTACCCTCCGAAAAGGTTATGCTTTCGTACTGTTGGCTGCCTATGTAGCCGCTGGTGACCAGGTCCTTGGCGTTAAGACCCATGGGAAGCACCGTGGCGGCCCTGGAGTCGAGGTTGCACCGAAATCCCACCGTCGTGGTGGCTTTGGCGGGAAGTTTCTGCCCCACGGGTATGTTTATGTTCCGGAGGTCGGAGCCAACCACCTTCTGCCCCGGGTTGAGGGGGTCGTCCACCATGGTAAATCCCTGTACCCTGTAGCCCGTTCCCGTCTGGACCAGGTCGCCGCCTCCGTCGAGGATGAAGTTGCCCGCCCTGGTGTAGACGTTGCCCTGTCCGCTTCTTACGACAAAGTAACCGTCGCCCTCAATGGCGATGTCGCCGCTTGCTCCCGTGTAGTTTATGTTCCCCTGGGTGTGGTCCACCGTGACGGCGCCCACGGTCATCCCCAGCCCCACCTGCTTGGGGTTGGTGCCGCCCTTTTCCGTTCCCGGGGCCGTGGCCGCCTGTTCCGTCTGGCTCATCAGCTCCTGAAAGGAAACGCTGGATTTCTTGAACCCCGTGGTGTTGGCGTTGGAGATGTTGTCGCCCACCACGTCGAGAAGGGTCTGGTGCCCCTTCACTCCGCTTACTCCCGACATCAAAGACCTCAGCATGGTTCGTTCCCTCCTGTGTATGTAAAAACGCCCGAGGCGCAGCAGTCGCTTCCTGTCCCCTCCAGGCCGCCGTCCCTTGCGGCCCCGTTGCCTGCTTTCTCCGTCACGCTCAGAATACGCGCTCCACCCTGTCGACGGGGATGATGAACCCGCTTTCCATCTTCAGCGAAACGCCGCTTTTGTCGAAGATCACGGCCTCCACCTTGCCCTCCCTGGAATAGCCGTTGTAATCCACGAAGGAGACGTCGCTGCCCACCAGTGATGCCGATGAGAAACGCAGGTAGCCGTCCAGCCTGTCCACCTTGTCGTTGAGGTTGGCCGTCTGCTCCACCTCGGCGAACTGTGCCATCTGGCCTATGAACTCGGCCTGATCCAGCGGCTCCAGTGGGTCCTGGTTGGAAAGCTGGGCAACGAGAATCTTGAGGAATTCGTCCTTTCCCAAAAGCGTGTTGCCCGCGGCCCGCTCCGTGGTGAAGGTTTCGTTGATCAGCGAATATCCCGCGGATCCCGTACTTGTAACGCTCATGAAAGACCTCTCCCTTCCTGCCTTTGGACCTCTTATCTTGGTTATCGGCGGCGGAGGGCCGTCTTCTTGAGCCTTCGCCTCGAAGACAAAAAAGGCGCCCGTCAATGCCGGCGGACGCCCCGCAAAAAACCTTTCGACTTCATCCTGCCTGCTTTTGGTCTTCGAGACTTATCCTTACCCTGTCACCGGGCCTGATCGGCGTGTCGAACCCGGCGGAAAGACCGTTTACCTCCATGACAAGCCTGGTCCCCCTGCCGTCGCGGCGGGGGTCGTAGTGACGGAAAAGGTCCGAAAGAAAAGGACCCTCGCTTTTTTCCACCCTGATGTCGGCCCCGTCGACCAAAACCTCCGAGAGCCCGTCGGGCTTTCCGTCGAGAAAAACCTCCCTTTCCACGGGAAGCCTGAAGGGCTTTCCGTTAAGGGTTATCTCTATGGCGGTTTCGTAGTCGCCTTGGTCCAGAACGTCCGCCAGAACGGGATTTTTCTTCCTTTCGACGAGGGTCACAGAATCGCCCGGGGCCACGAGCGTGTTTCCGTCGGCGGGGTTTCCCTTTACCTTCGCCTCGAATCGCGGCCGGTAAAGGCTTTGTCTTTGGCCGTTAATGCTGTAGTTTATGCTTCCTTCGAGGGCGTCTTCGCCGAAACCCGCCTCCTCGAGCAATTCCCTGAGGGGGCGCGTCGAAAGGGTCTTTACCTTCGCCCTGTCGGGCACGACCATGTCCATGTCGCGTACTCTTATCCCGTTTAAAATCACCGCCGGCGTGAAGGGATATTCCCTGCCGTTAATGGTGATTTTTCCCTCAACGGATGAAACCAGATCCTTGAGCCTTACCGTGGCGTCCCGGCC
>JAHDOX010000130.1 GCA_018434645.1 Synergistales bacterium
CAGCTCAGGAAGATAACCGTAGGCGACAAGATGGCTGGGCGTCACGGTAACAAGGGTGTCGTATCCAGAATCCTTCCGGAGGAGGACATGCCCTACATGCCGGACGGCACTCCCGTCGACGTTGTCTTGAACCCCCTCGGCGTTCCCAGCCGTATGAACCTTGGCCAGGTCCTGGAGACGATCATGGGTTTTGTCGCCGAGCGGAGGGGCTGGTACGTTTCAACCCCGGTTTTCGAGGGAGCCAAAGAAAGCGAGATCTTCGATCTGATAGGAGACTTGCGTAAGGAAGGTTTCCCCTGGCTTACAGAGGACGGCAGTATTACTCTCTACGACGGGCGGACGGGAGAGCCGATGGAGTATCCCGTTACGGTAGGTTCGATGTACATGATGAAGCTCATTCACCTTGTAGACGACAAGATACACGCAAGATCCATCGGACCCTACAGCCTGATTACGCAGCAACCCCTGGGTGGCAAGGCTCAGTTCGGCGGACAGCGATTCGGCGAAATGGAAGTTTGGGCGTTGGAAGGATATGGAGCGGCCCATATCCTGCAGGAAATGCTGACAGTAAAGTCCGACGACATAAGAGGCAGGCTCAAGACCTACGAGCGGATCGTCAAGGGGCAGAACCTTTCCGATCCCGGAGTTCCCGAAAGTTTCCGGGTTCTGGTAAAGGAGCTGCAGGGCCTTGGGCTCGACGTCGAAATATCTTACGACGATGGAAGCAGGGGAGAACTGGTCTTAGAGGAAGACGAAGAGTACTTCCCGCGCCCCGAGCGGACAAAAAGGGAACGAATGGAAGAAAGCCCCGCACGCCGTATGGAAGATATGTTCATAAACCCCGGCGAAAATGACGCCGGCGAAAAAGATGACACGGGCGAATCACTCTTTGCAGAAGATGCCCAGGACCCGAAAGAGGGGGTTGATGAATAAATGGGCAGAAAGGAAATAGCCGGAGTCCGGATAAAGCTGGCGAGCCCTGAGAAAATTCGTGGGCTTTCCAGCGGAGAGGTAAAAAAACCCGAAACGATTAATTACAGGACGTTGCGGCCCGAAAAAGACGGTCTTTTCTGCGAACGCATTTTCGGTCCGACGAAAAGCTACGAGTGTGCCTGTGGGAAATACAAGCGCAGCGGTCCGAAGTTTAAGGGAGTCGTCTGCGACCGTTGCGGCGTGGAGATAGCCGACAGCCGTGTAAGGCGCGAACGGATGGGCCATATCGAGTTGGCCGCTCCCGTGGTTCATATATGGTACCTGCGGGGTATCCCCGGCCGGCTGAGCCTGCTTTTGGGGACCTCCACCAAGGATTTGGAAAAGGTGGTCTATTTCGCCCCGACAAGACGGCGCGAACCGGTCCACAAGGTAGTCATTGAGGGCCGAAGGACTGACCTCCTTAAAAGAGGCGACCTCATCGCCGCCTCCGAAGAAAGGATTCACCGTCATTACGATCACAAATTCAAGTCCGAGGAAGCGTTAAGAGTCATCCGGGCTGACGACGTTCCCGTAAACGAAGGGGACGTTATTTCCGCCGAGCAGGTGGGTCTTTTGAAAAGAAACTTCGGGGACTCCCTTTTTCACGTGGAGCCTGCTTTCAGGGTAACCGAGCCATATGGAGACGGAAGGCTCGAAACAGGCCATATACTTTCAAGGTCCGAGCTGGACGCCCTGAGAAAAGAGGGACCGGAGCCCGCCGTGGAGCGAGCCTTGGCAGGCAACCAGGAAGGTTTCGTAGTTACTGCAGTTTCGCACCTTCCCTTCTCGAAAGGTGATGTCATATCTTCCAGCGAGTACCAGCTTTTTTACCAGAAATATCCCGGGAGGTTCGTGGTCCAGCCTGAAACCATCACAATAGAAGACCCTTGCTATATCGTCGTCGAGGAGGGGGATTCTCCCTTCGAAACGGGTTCTATCATCCTGGAACGCGAGCAGAGGCTTTGTGCCGCCTACGACAAGGAATTCGAGGCCGGAATAGGGGCGGAAGGAGTGCTTTCGCTCCTGAGAAAACTTGATCTTGAGGAAATCAGCTCTTCCCTGAGGGAAGAAATCGCCGAGACGACAGGCCAAAAGAAACGCAAGCTGATAAAACGCCTGCAGGTAGTGGAGGATTTTCGCAAGAGCGAAAGCAGGCCGGAATGGATGGTGATGGAGGTTCTGCCGGTCATCCCGCCTGAACTCCGACCCATGGTCCAACTCGATGGCGGGCGTTTCGCCACTTCCGACTTGAACGACCTGTACCGCAGGGTCATCAACAGGAACAACAGGCTCAAGAAACTCCAGGAGCTCCGGGCGCCGGAGATCATTATCCGAAACGAAAAAAGGATGCTGCAGGAATCTGTCGACGCGCTTGTCGATAACGGACGAATGGGCAAGGCGGTTCTAGGTGCCGGCAACAGGCCTCTCAAGAGCCTGACCGACCTCCTGCGCGGGAAAAAAGGCCGCTTCCGCCAGAACCTGCTCGGAAAACGGGTGGACTATTCGGGGCGTTCCGTCATCGTCATAGGACCTAACCTCAAGCTCCACCAGTGCGGTCTCCCCAAACAGATGGCCCTTGAACTCTTCAAGCCCTTCGTCATCGATAAGCTCGTTGACAGGGGGTTGGCCCCCAACGTAAAAAGCGCCAAACGGGTAATCGAGCGCGGCAGGGAAGACGTGTGGGGCATCCTCGAAGAGGTTATCCAGGGACATTCGGTCCTTCTGAACCGTGCGCCCACGCTTCACAGGCTCGGTATACAGGCCTTCGAACCGGTGCTCATGGAGGGGAAGGCCATACGACTGCACCCTCTTGTCTGCGCTGCTTTCAATGCCGACTTCGACGGAGACCAGATGGCGGTGCACGTTCCGCTTTCAATCGATGCTCGTGTAGAAGCGCAGACGATCATGTTGTCGGCGAAAAACCTTCTCTCGCCTGCCAGCGGGAAACCCGTTGTGACGCCTACCCAGGATATAGTGCTGGGGATCCATTACCTGACAGGTATGCGGGAAGGAATGAAAGGAGAAGGAACGCACTTCACGAATATTGAGGATGCCCTTTGTGCGCTGGATCATGATGTCGTACATGTCAACAGCAGGATCCGCCTCAAGGTCAAGGGAGAATGGGTCGAAACCTCTCCGGGGCGCGTCCTTTTCAATAGCGTGATACCGGAGGAACTGCGGTTTATCAACAAACAAATGGACAAAAAGTCCCTGGGGCTTCTGATCGATGCGGCCTACGACAGGGTAGGCAGGGAGAAACTTGTAAATACCCTGGATGCCATAAAGTCTTTGGGCTATCACTGGGCGACAGTGAGCGGGCTAAGCCTGGGTCTCAAATTTCTTCTGATCCCCCCGGAGAAGGAAACCATAGTAGAAAAAGCCCTGGAGCAGGAAAAGGAACTGTCCGCTCAGTACGAAATGGGTATCCTGACCGAAGATGAATACCTGAGGCAGAAGGAAACCCTTTGGTCCGAAGCCTCTCGACAGGCGGCGGATTCGATTATCGCCAACATGGACGTCAGCAATCCCCTCAGGATGATGGTCGAATCCGGAGCCAGAGGCAGCAAGGGGCAGATAGCTCAGATGGCGGGCATCCGCGGCCTCATGGCCGATCCGTCCGGGCGGATCATCGACTATCCCATAGTTTCGAACTTCCGCGAGGGGCTTAACATGCTCGAATATTTCATTTCGACCCACGGTGCCAGAAAGGGCCTGGCGGACACGGCCTTGAGGACCGCCAAATCCGGCTATCTGACGCGGCGACTAGTCGACGTATCGCATGATCTGATAGTGACCGAAGTAGATTGCGGAACTAACCAGGGGATTTGCATCGGACCCCTGAAACAGGACGGCAAGATAGTGATCCATCTGAGCGAGAGAATAGCGGGTCGCACTGCACTGAAAGATGTCGTACATCCTGAAAGCGGCGAAATTATAGTCGAGGCCGGTAATATCATTACAAACGACATTGCATCGAAGATAGAAAGCGCAGGGCTTGAGGAAATATGGGTCAGAAGTCCCATGACTTGCGCCTTGCAAAACGGCATTTGCCAGAAATGTTACGGCACCGACCTTTCCTCGAGACAACCGATAGCCATAGGCGAGACGGTGGGTGTGGTTGCCGCCCAGTCTATAGGTGAGCCTGGGACGCAGCTGACAATGCGGACTTTCCATACAGGCGGCGTACGTTTGACCGGAGAGGACATAACCCAGGGTCTTCCCAGGATCGAGCAGCTTTTCGAGGTGCGACGTCCGAAGAAAGTGGCGCTTCTAGTCTATGCTGATGGAGTGGTTACGGAGATAAGGGAGATGGAGGGAAAGCGCAGGGTCTTCATCACTTCCACCGACGAGAACGGAAACGAGCAGCGGACATCCTATAACGTTCCCGTTTCCCAAAATCTTTTGGTGGAGGAAGGTCAACGGGTGAAAAAAGGGGAAGCCCTGACCGAAGGATATCCCGATCCCCAGCAGATTTTGGAGATAAGCGGTCTCGAAGCGGTCCAGCACTACCTGGTCGATAACATACAGGCAGTCTACAGATCGCAGGGTGTTTCAATAAACAACAAGCACATAGAAGTCATTCTGAGGAAAGTGGCACCTGTCAACAGGGTGAGGATAGCAGAGGAAGGCGACAGTTCTTTCGTGGCGAACGAACTCGTCTGGTTCAGGGATTTCGAGAAAGAAGTGGAGACGATTCGTTCTGAAAACGAGCGTTTCCTGAATGAAGCCGTCGAAAAGATCAGCGGGAAGGTACTTAAAGATATCCAGGGGCAGGGCAACCTGGAAAACGCCCTTTCCTTCAAGGGAGAACAACTCGACGAGCAAAAGATACGGCAGATACTCCGTCCGGGAACGGGCGTTACAGAGCTTATTCTCCAGGACGAACAGGGACAGTTGCGGCTCGTTGTAGGTGAGGCTGCTTTCAGAAGAGAGATGGAAGGCCTCGAGCTGATCGAATCCGTCGAACTCGAGGAAGAAAAGACCATCGAAGCAGGGTCTGTCCTGACGATGGGGCAGTTGATGCTTATAACCAAAAATGCTCCCCTCGACATATGGGTCCGGGATCTTGATGTCCTTGAGGCTCTTGAAGGAAAGGCCTACCTTGCAGAGGACGTAATTATCGGTGATGAAACAGTTGCATTGCGCGATAAGCTTGTTACAAAGGATGTTGTCGAAAAAATCCGCAGCCTGAATGTACACCAGGTAAAGGTCTGGAAGACTCCGGAAACCGTGACGATTCCTGATGCCATGCAGAAAATGCTCATAGATAAAGTGTGGGGCAGGCCGCTTTCCAAAGCCCTTGACGCCGATGGCAACGAAGTCAGGGATATCTCTCACCTGGTGGATGGAAGAGTTGTCCGTGGCCTGATCGAAGGTGATATAACCGCCATCGATATCGAAGGACAGATACTTTCGAGAGATACAATCCTACACGATGTTCTTACCGAGGTGGCCTACGGCAAAGTACTGCTTGAAGATGTAACCGACAGAAAAATGAATCTGATCGCCACATCCGGCAAGGAAATCAATCACCAGGTTTTAGAAGCCATAGTCGCGGCGGATCCGTCTGAACTCGTCGTAAGACCCATTTCGACGCATTCGGAAACCAGGAGCCTGATCCACAGGGTCTCTTTCGTCCGGCGCCTGCGCGAAGAGCCTCTATGGAAGCCGGTTGTACACGGGATCACCAAGGCGGCTCTCGCTACGGACAGCTTCCTTAGCGCCGCATCCTTCCAGCAGACGGCCCAGGTTCTCGCCGGCGCGGCCGTCCGGGGCGATTTCGACGATCTTAAGGGTCTTAAAGAAAACGTTATTATCGGCCACCTTATACCTGCCGGCACTGGTGCCGAAGAATACAGAAAAGCTGAGGTAATAGCTGTCGACGAAGTGGAGAAACCGGAAAAACTTTCGGTGGAATCGGCAGTCGATTTTTGAGGCAGGCAAGGGCATCGATCCGCAGGCCAACGTAAAGCGGCAAAAATATCTGAAACTGGCCTGCGGATCGATAACAGGCATTGCGTGAAAGGGTACTTGCTTGCAAAGCTTTATAAAAGACAAGGACAAAAAATCTTTGCAGGGCAAGCCCCGCATCCGCAGGCCAACGTAAAGCGGCAAAAATATCTGAAACTGGCCTGCGGATTCTCTCTTTCGACGATTTTTCTTGACATGCCCGGCAGGCGTTGCTATTATTTCCCGGTGTCCTTCAAGGGGGGATAAGTGTGCCCTTGAACGAGTTAGCTGTGAGCTCCAGGCTGGTAGGTGCGAAAAGGCTTTGCAGAGCGCTTAAAAGAGGCCGGGTAAAAAAGGTTTTTCTTGCAAAAGACGCCGACCCGTCGTTGACAACGCCCCTTGAGCGCGAAGCGATGGCGGAGGGTATCCCGGTTGAGTGGGTCGAATCAAGCGAGATGCTAGGGCGGGCCTGCTGCATCGAACGACCCGCATCTGCTGCAGGTATAGGGACAGAAAACGAAGAAAGAGAAAGCCAGGAATAAAAATCTGATATTTCCCGAAGGAGGGAGTTATGTGCCGACAATCAATCAGCTTATAAGGAAGGGCCGTTACGAGAAGAAGGAACGTTCCAGTGCGCCTGCCCTTCAGCGTAATCCCATGAAACGGGGCGTGTGCACCAGGGTTTACACCGTAACCCCGAAGAAACCGAACTCGGCATTGAGAAAGGTGGCCAGGGTGCGCCTGACCAACGGAATCGAAGTGACTTCATACATCCCTGGTGTGGGACATAATCTGCAGGAGCACTCGGTGGTACTCGTCAGGGGAGGTCGTGTCAAGGACTTGCCCGGCGTCCGTTATCACATTGTCAGGGGAACTCTAGACTGCGGTGGCGTCGAGGGCAGGCGGCAGAGCCGTTCGAAATACGGCGCAAGACGTCCCAAATAACCGAAGGGGGATGCGGAGTAAATGCCGAGGAAAGGACATGTTCGGAAAAAAGAGGTTCAGCCCGATCCGAAATATGGCAGTACCGAAGTAGCCAAGTTTATCAATTCCATTATGAAAGACGGGAAGAAGAGCCTTGCAGAGCGTATTATGTATGAAGCGCTCGAAACGGCGGCAAAACGACTGAATACCGACCCCATGGACGTATTTGAGAAAGCCATGGAAAACGCCCGGCCGGTGGTAGAAGTAAGGCCGAGGCGTGTAGGCGGGGCCACGTACCAGGTCCCGGTAGAAGTGCAGCCGGAAAGAGCCCAGGCTTTGGCCACCAGATGGATTCTGCAGTACGCTCGAGGAAGGTCGGGCATGCCGATGATCGAAAGGCTTGCGAGGGAGTTTGCCGACGCCTACAAGGGTGAAGGAAGCACCATCAAGAAAAAGGAAGATACTCACCGTATGGCTGAAGCTAACAGGGCCTTTGCGCACTATCGCTGGTGATTCGGCTTGCAAGGATGTGCCGGAGACACCTTTTTAAGGAAGTCTCTTGGCGAGGTGGTGATTTGAAGTGTCGGAATATAATTTGAAAAATATACGAAACATAGGCATCGCTGCGCACATCGATGCCGGGAAGACTACGACCACTGAGCGGATCCTGTTTTACACGGGCAGAAAGCATAAAATGGGCGAAGTCCACGAAGGCGCAGCCACCATGGACTGGATGGAACAGGAGCGCGAACGGGGCATCACCATAACCTCGGCGGCTACGACATGTTTTTGGCGGGATCATCAGATAAATATTATTGATACACCCGGCCACGTGGATTTTACTGTAGAGGTGGAGCGTTCCATGAGGGTCCTGGATGGAGCTGTTGCGGTGTTTTGTGCTGTCGGTGGTGTGGAGCCGCAATCCGAGACGGTCTGGAGGCAGGCCGACAAGTACCGTGTCCCCAGGATCGCCTTCGTTAACAAGATGGACCGGGTAGGAGCTGACTTTGCCTCAGTCGTCTCCCAAATGAGGGAAAAACTCGGCGCGAGGGCTGTGCCGATTCAAATGCCCATAGGTGTGGAGGACAGCTTTATCGGCATTGTAGACTTGGTGAAATTCAAGGCGGTAGTCTATCACGACGAACTTGGTTCTCAACCTAAAATTGTCGATATCCCACCGGAACTCCTTGAAGAAGCCAGGTTCGCAAGAGAAGTCCTCGTAGAAACCCTGGCGGATTTCGACGAGGAAATCATGGTCAGCTTCCTCGAAGGAGAAACCGTTCCCGAAGAGACGCTCAGGCGCGCGATCAGGGAGAACACAATAAACCTCAACATATTTCCCGTAGCCTGCGGCTCGGCATTTAAGAACAAGGGTGTCCAGCCCCTTCTCGACGGCGTGGTGGACTATCTGCCGTCGCCCCTTGATTTACCTCCGGTAAAGGGGGTGCACCCCGATACGGGAGAGACGGTGTTTCTGGAACCTGACGTCAACGAGCCCTTTTCTGCGCTGGCTTTCAAGATTGTGGTCGATCCTTTTGTGGGGCGGCTGGTTTATTGCCGCATCTATTCCGGGTCAGTAAAAAGCGGTGACAGCCTTCTTAACACGACGACGGGAGGCAAGGAACGTGTAGGTCGGATTATCCGCATGCACGCCAACAAGAGAGAGGACCTTGAAATCGCCGAGACGGGAATGATAATTGCCCTTCCCGGGCTGAAGTCGACGAAGACGGGCGATACCCTTTGTAGCGACAAGAAACCGGTAGTGCTCGAAACGCTTGCCTTTCCGGAACCTGTCATCTCCCTTTCGGTCGAACCCATGAGCAAGGCGGACCAGGTCAAGCTTTCGAAAGGCCTTTCCGGTCTTGCCGAAGAAGACCCCACGTTCAAGGTAAAGACCGATGAGGAAACGGGACAGACTATAATCTCCGGCATGGGAGAGCTCCATCTTGAGATCATAGTCGACCGGCTTAAAAGGGAATACGGAGTGGATGTCAAGGTTGGCAGGCCTCAGGTGGCGTACCGCGAAGCAATCAAGAGGCAATCTTCCGCCGAAGGACGTTTCGTAAGACAGTCCGGCGGCCGTGGGCAGTATGGCCACGTGGTCCTGGAACTAGAACCTCTCCCTGGGGGCAAGGGCTTCGAGTTCGAGAACAAGATCGTCGGCGGCGCGATCCCGAAAGAATTCATCCCGGCTGTCCAAAAAGGCATCGAGGAAGCCATAGGGACTGGTGTTTTGGGTGGATACCCTGTAATAGGAGTGAAGGCCGTTCTTGTAGACGGAAGTTTTCACGAGGTCGACAGTTCGGAAATGGCCTTCAAGATCGCGGCCTCGATGGCTTTCAAGGAAGCCATGAAAAAAGCGGAACCGGTTTTAATGGAACCGATTATGGCTGTAGAGGTAGCTACTCCAGAGGAATATCTCGGCGACGTCATGGGCGATCTCTCCGGAAGGCGAGGCCATGTCGAGGGAATGGAAATGCGCGGTAACACAAGAATAGTCAAGGCTTTAGTGCCGCTTTCGGAGATGTTCGGCTACGCAACTGATCTCAGAAGCAAGACTTCCGGAAGGGCTTCCTATTCGATGCACTTTTCGCATTACGAGGAAGTGCCGCAGACGGTTGCAAGCCAGCTGCTCGACAGATAGAGAACAAGCAAAAGTAAAAAATATAGAAAAAAGGATATTCAGGGAGGGAATTAAAGATGGCGAAGGCACATTTTGACAGATCGAAGCCTCACTTGAACATAGGTACGATAGGCCACATTGACCATGGCAAGACGACGTTGACGGCGGCGATCACGAAGACGCTGGGATCAGTTGGATGGGCGGACTACACGCCCTTTGAGATGATCGACAAGGCCCCGGAGGAGCGTGAGCGCGGAATCACGATCAACATATCG
>JAHDOX010000011.1 GCA_018434645.1 Synergistales bacterium
CCAAATAAAAGTCAATCGCTAAATATTATTAGGCACTACAAAGGGCATTTCTTGCAACCCACTCAAGACACTTAAGTCATAGCAAGGGTTTATCTTCTATGGTATCTTCCATATGGGGGAAAAGTGCGGAAGTCAGGAATTGGCAGAGGAAATGGGAGTAGATCTTGAATAAGGAGAAAAATGATCAATACCAAATAAGGTTTACCACCGGGGCCGCAAAGGATCTCAAAGCAAAGGCATGCAAGCCTTATGTGAAAGAGATCTTCAAAACGATTGGAACGCTGAAGAACAACCCACTCGCGGGAGAATGTCTGGAAGGCTCTTTACTGAAAGTTCGCTCTCTTCATGTTTCTCTTAAAGGAAGCGGTCAATGGAGAGTAGCCTACCTTGCCATGATAGATGAAGGAACCTGTCTTGTTATAGCCATCGGCCCCAGAGAAAATTTCTACAAAAAAGAAAATACACGATAGAAGGCAATCAAAGCAAAACTGGAGAAAAACAAAAACAGCACCAGATAGCCCGAAAACTCCGGAAACGGTCTCGTCTGCATTTGTAGAGACACATCCTCTTTTTTTACGTCCCCTGCGTCCTACTCTACCTCGGGTCGGATGTCCGCGAAGGCTGAGCGTATCCGTCGGAGTCCGTCCTCAAGAAGCTCCGCGGGGCAGGCGACGTTGAGGCGCTGGAAGCCCTCCCCTTCCTTGCCGAACCAGTGTCCGGGATCAAGGGCGACGCGCCCCTTTTGAAGGAGCCGTTCGGTGATTTTTTCCGAATCGAGTCCGCTTTTTCTGAAATCGAGCCAGAGCAGGTAGGTACCCTCGGGACGGGTGAGGCCGACCCAGGGCATGGAGATCTGGAAAAAGGTGATGGCCTGCTCCAGGTTCTGTTCGACGTAGGCGAGCATCTCCCGGCGCCAGGTATCCCCGTTTGTGTAGGCCGCTTTTGCCGCAACGAGGCCGAACACGTTGTGATGGGTCGCGGCCGTGGCCCGGTGGGATTTGCTGTAGGCGATCCGCAGGGCGTCGTCGGCGATGATGGTATAAGAGGTATTCAGACCGGGGATGTTGAAGGTCTTGCTTGGGCTGACGCAGGTTATCCACAGGCTTGTTTCCTTCGCCCTGGTGGCATAAGGTATGTGCCGGTTCCCCGAATGGACGAGGTCGGCGTGGATCTCGTCGGAGATGATGATGGTATCGGTCTTTTGGCTTATTTTTACCAGCTTGTCCAGCTCTCGCTCTGTCCAGACCCGGCCTACGGGGTTGTGCGGACTGCAAAGGAGCACCATTTTCACGGCTTTATCCCCGCAAGCCCGCTCAAGTTCTTCGAAGTCCATACTGTAATATCCCTTTTCTTCGATGAGCGGAACCTGCACGAGTACCCTTTCGTTGTCTTCCACGATCCTGAAAAAGGGCGGGTACACCGGAGGCATGATGATGACTTTTTCGCCGGGCCTTGTAAGGGCCCGGATCGCCATGCCGATGGCGGGCATCACGCCGGGGGCCGTAAATATCGAGCCGGGGTCGACGTTCCAGCCGTGGACCCGTTTCATCCATTCCGCCACCGCCTCGAAAAGGGAAAGCGGATCCGAGGCGTATCCGAAGACGCCGTGTTCCACCCGTTCGCGAAGGGCCTTTATGACTGGTTCCGGCGAGAGAAAATCCATATCGGCTACCCACATGGGGAGCGTGTCATCGGGGATGGAGCCGAATCGCTCTTTCATGCCGTCCCACTTCAGGCTGTCGGTGTTCCTGCGGTTTATGACCTTGTCGAAGGAAGATACCATTTGCGTCACCTCGTCGGGGATATCGGTGTTTTGTAAAAACGGACCGGATGCAAAGCAACCAGCCGGTTATTTCGCCTATTCTGCTTCAATGATATCAGACCGCAGCCTGTCGATCCTCATCAGAAGGCGCATGAGGTACAGGAGGACGCATCCGTTAACTGTGAGAATGACTCCCACTACCCAACCAGGGAGCAGGTTGGATACAATCATGGAAGCTCCAAAGAGTATGGAAACAAGGTTCATCACAAACTGGGTGACGGAAAGATGTACCAGCACGGTGGGCACGACGTCCAATTCTTTCATGCTTTTAACCGCCGACAAGACGGTTTTTACGAGCCCTGTGGCACCGCCGGCGAGGTTCAGCAGACCGACAAGAAGGGTCAAAAAGGAGACAAGTACGTTAGGAACCACGCAGGAAACGATACCCAGGGCGGCGAAGACAAACCCCAAAAAGATTACAAGCCACGTGCGACGGAAGGGTCCGACGGGCGTGCCTCCGAAAGCCAGCATCTGGATGGAGAAAATAACCATCAGGAGGCCGAGCTGGGCGCTTCCCGAAAAAGGCAGCTTGCCGAAGCTTACGGGAATGAGAAGCACTCCGAGGATAAGCATAAAAACACCGGTGATTAGAAGCGTGGCCTTGTCGGCCTCCAGGCCGAAATCGTCGTCAAGGGTCTTTACCGCCTGAGGGTAGATACGATAAATTTTCTGGAGCAAAAATGCGACTACAAAAATCGAAGCTCCGTATACCAGCACCGAAATCGCCGTCAACGACGCCGAAAACAGGCCCTGTTCCCACACGAGAAGCCCCACAAACATCGAAAACACGTAAACAGCCCCACAGGCGGGAGCAAGGTAAAGAAAGATTCCTCCATAGCCAAGCCAGGCCTGCAGCTTGTCCTTTGAAACAAGCATCTGCAGTAATTGCAGGAATCCGCCCAGGCAAAGACAGATAATGAGCAGCGCACTAGGAACGAGGGTAAATACGTCCGGAACGAAACATGCCACTATGCCCACTGCGGCGATGGCGATCCCCGCAATCACTACCGCCTTTGACCTGCGCATGTCCCCCGCAGGTGTTCTGCCCAAGGACACCGTCTGGAGGCCGAACAAAAACAGAAGCAGACCGTAGACGCCGTTTTCATAGTAGGGGATCAGGCCGGAGTACACAGGAAAAAGAAGAATCCCCGTAAGAGTCACTGCCATACCCGCTACAAGAAGAACCACCACGTCGAAGTAAAGGTCCGCCTCTTCGAAAAGGAATTCGGCCTTCTCCAAAAAGTGTTTCCACCTGGCTGCCGCGTCGGCCATTCTCAATAGTAGGTCCCCTTCGTACGGTAGTTTTCGCGCCTTTCGGCCGCAAGCTGCCTCGCCAACTTGTCGAATTCCTCCTTGCGTTCCCTGTACAAGGTGTAGAAGTCCCGTGCGCTTTGGGGCAATACGATAACGACGGATTTCTTCTCCATTTCCTGGAGGATATATAGAACCGCCTCGTCAACACCTATGGAGTCGGCCGGCGGCGTCATGTCGCCGAAGATAGGCGTTCTGACGTTGGCCGGACAAAAAACGCTGAACTGGAGACCTTCGACCTCTAGTTCGTACTGGAGGCTCTCGGTCATGGAGATAACGGCAGCCTTGGTCGCCGCGTAAACGGCCTGGTACGGTACAGGAAGCAGGCCGGTAATGGAGCCGGCGTTGACGATATGGCCGAACCCCTGTTCCCTCATGATCGGGATGGCCGAGTATGTGCCGTATATAACGCCTTTAAGGTTGAGGTCGATGGCCTTGTCCCATATTTCGAAGGTGACCCGTTCCGTGGGAATGGTAACACCTACCCCGGCGATGTTGCATACGAAGTCGAGGTGCCCGGCATGATCGGCGGCGCTTTCGATAAGCCCGGCTACCTGCTCCCTCTTGGTGACGTCCGTCACTACGGGGAAAACCTTGCCCGGATATTTGCGCCCTAACCGTTCTGACTCGCGGCTGAGGTTTTCCTCGTTGAAGTCGCCCATAAAGACAGCCTTGGCCTCACGCTTGAGAAACTGCTCTGTCATCTCAAGGGCTATACCCGACGCGGCTCCCGTAATCGCAGCTACCTTGTTCTCGTAGTATCCACTCATTGACCTCATCCCTTTCTCCCCACCCCTAGGACAGGACTCTCGAATCGCCCACGTTCAGCCTGGCGTACCCTTTGAGCATCATTGCATAGGAGTACTTCAAAACGGGCAGGTTCGCAAGGCAGGTTATCGCCCTGCACTGAAGAGGGTGTTCTTCTGCCGTAAGTTCCGTCCACTCAACGCATCCATCACCCTTCCATGCCTTTGTAACCATCGATTCCTGTGGGTACAAGGTGGCCTGGCTTAAAGACGCGTCGCCCTTTCCAAGAGCCGGCAGGTATCTCCACCCGAAGTTGTTGGTAACTGCCTTTTCGTTCATTCTCGAGACGGCTTTTTCGTCGAGCTCCTCTTTCCGCCAGAAGTGCATTTTGATAAAGGTGCAGCATTCGTAACTCGCGGCTGTAAACCAGTGGTCCCCTACGTGACGCTCGGAAGCCACATCGGCGAACACCTTGGGCATGCCGTCTTCCTCACGGCCGCCAAGGATCGGACAGGCCTTGTTCTCCCAGATGACGAGAGGATAAACCCCCACGAGCCCCTCTTCGTTGCCCTCATAACGGACCGGTACCGAGACCTGTATGAGGCGATATTCACCGTTTGACATCCACTCCACGTCCCGGAAGTTGACAAACTGGACAGTCACCGCGGGCTCCAAAAGCTCGAAGTCGCCGGGGATGTATTGCAACAGGGCATCTTCGTCCGTTTCAAACTGCACCTGTATGGCCGTCATGTCGCCGTGGGTCGTCCGCACCGGGAAGAAAGGGTGCCCTGAAAAATGCACGGGCATCTTGTAAACGTAATTCTCCTCGAACCTGAATTTCCCTCTCATACGCCAGGCCCCCTCGTATCTTTTGGTTTGCTGAACCCCGGTTGTTGGAAAATAACCATCAGGACAAAACAAATCAGCTCCAACCAACGGGACCGCAACACGGCAAATGCATTCATTTGTTCCTTCGTGAACAAATGAATGTTTAGAATATTTTGAGACTTAATCTCTTTTGCGTCAATATGGCGTTTTATTCTGGCAGGAGGGTAAATCGAAGAGTCACCGTGGTTTTGTTTCCGCTTTCAACTGGAAGAATCCACATTAATGTGTCGATTCCCGCATGGCCCGGGCGCGGCTTCTTTTTTTCAGGACCAGTCTCCACACAGGAGGATAGTGAGGTCGTTGACGTTTGTCCCTGTCGGACCGGTGCGGACAAGGCAACCGCACGCATCAAGAGCGTTGTAGGCGTCGTTGTCCTCCAGTAAAGCTTCCGGATCGAGCCCGAGTTCTTCGAGTGCGGCTGAGGTAAGGCCGTCCACCAGGCCTCCGGCTGCATCTGTGGGGCCGTCTGTCCCGTCCGATCCCACGGAGATGACGACCGTACGGTCAAGCCCTCTGATACCTATTGCCGCGGAAAGCGCCAATTCCTGGTTCCGGCCGCCTTTGCCCTTCCCCTTCACGTGTACCACCGTTTCGCCACCTGTTATGACGGCGCAGGGAGGTTTCAGGGGATTTCCCGTAAAGTGGACCTCCCTTGCGATGGATGCAATAAAAGACCCCGCCTCACGGGCCTCGCAGTCGAGAGTAGTCGAAAGCAAAAGCGTCTTGTAACCAAGTTTCCCGGCTGCTTCCGTTGCTGCTTTGCACAGGGCTTTTACGCTTCCGGTGACGACGGTGGTCACGTTGGAAAGTTCCTTTGGAGTTTCTTCGCGAAGGGCATCCAGCAGTTGCGGACGCAGGGAAAGGCCATATTTTTCCACCACTCTCAAGGCGTCATTTACGGTTGTGGCGTCGGGGTGGGCGGGCCCTGAGGCAATGCTGTCGAGTCTGTCGCCTAGGACGTCCGAAAGTACCACCGAAAAGACATGGGTTTTTTCGGCAAGACGGGCGAACCGGCCGCCCTTGACTGCGGAAAGCCGTTTCCTGATCATGTTTATTTCCACGATGTCGGCGCCCGAGGCCAATAGCTGCCCCGTAACGTCGGCTATATCTTCCAGGCCCACGCCTTCTTTCGGCTTCTCAAAAAGTGCGGAGCCGCCGCCGGATACCAAAAACAGGACGGTGTCCCTTTCCGAGAGACCTCTTATCTTTTGGAGTGCCCTTTCCGTGCCCGAGAGAGTGTTTTCGTCGGGGACCGGGTGACCGGCCTCGAAGATTTCGATCCCCCTGACCTCTCCCATCGAGTGGCCGTACTTGGTTATCACCGCGCCATCTGTAACAAGCCCGCCGAGCGAGTCTACGGCAGCTTTCGCCATCCTCCACGCCGCCTTGCCTATGGCCACCAGAACAATCTTCCCTCCCAAATTCACGCGTTCTTTGAAAGGGTCACTTTCCAGGGCCTTCCTGACGGCGTTTTCGGGAAGTACCGCATCTATCGCCTCAAGCGCCGCCTTCATGGCGTCCTCACGGAGCCTGTTCAATGCGGGATCATCCTTGTTCATCGGCCGACACTCCTCACATCGGGCATGCGGCGGCCCGAAAAAGACCGCCGCCTTTTTGTGCCTTGCACTCCCTTTTGCCTACCTCGCGCACTCCTGTGTCCTGGATTTCAATTTTTCCAGCATGTCTTTGGTCATGCTATCCAGGTCGTACCTGGGCGAAAAGTCCCATTCTTCCACCGCGGCGGAACAGTCGAGCGAATTGGGCCAGGAGTCAGCGATGGCCTGTCTGTCGGGATCTACGTCGTAATCTATCTCGAAGGACGGAATAAGCTTTTTGATCGAGGCCGCGATGTCTTCGGGGGCAAAACTCATCCCCGAAATATTGTAGGCGTTACGGTTTTCCAGTCGCTTCGGGTCCGCCTCCATAAGCTGAACCACCGCCTCCAGCGCATCGGGCATGTACATCATGTCCATGTATGTGCCGGGGGCGATGTAGCTGGTGTATTTGCCTTTCGACAGTGCCTCGTAGTATATGTGTACCGCATAATCTGTGGTACCCCCGCCTGGGGGCGCCTCGTAGGAGATTAGCCCGGGAAACCGCAGGCCTCTGGTGTCGAGCCCGAATTTCAGGTGGTAGTAGTCACAAAGCAGTTCGCCCGTAACCTTCGCGATGCCGTAAATGGTGGTGGGCCTCTGAATGGTGACCTGCGGCGTGTTATCGGCGGGCGCAGAAGGTCCGAAGGCCGCTATGGAGCTGGGGAAGAAGAACGCCGCTCCGTGTTCGCGGGCGCACTCCAGGGCCGTGAAGCAACCCCCGGCGTTGATGTCCCAGGATTCTTGCGGGTTGTTCTCTCCCCTTGCAGAGAGGATCCCGGCAAGGTGAATTACAGTGTCGATCTTGTAGTCAGACATGAGCTTCGAGAAGGTTTTGCCGTCGCGCACCTCCAGGAGCTCGAATGGTCCTCCTTCGGAAACGGGGCCGGGCTTTTTGCTTCGCGCGGTGGCAAGAACATTGTCGGCGCCGTAGATTTTTCGGAGGTATGGAACGAGCTCGCAACCTATTTGTCCATTGGAGCCTGTCACAAGAATCCTCTTCATGAGATTATCCCCATTTCCTTCCCGACTTCCGTGAAGATCTCAACGGCCTTGCTGAGATCCTCTTCGGAATGCGCCGCCGAGACCATGCAGCGTATCCTCGCGGTGCCCTTGGGAACCGTAGGATAGACAATCGCCGTGGCGAAAACACCCTTTTCGAAGAGCCTGGCGCTGAAGTCCTTTGCGGCCTGGGCCTCGCCGATGATTACCGGCGTTATGGGCGTTTCGCTGTTGCCGGTGTCGAACCCTGCCGCCTTTAGCTCTTTTTTGAGGAATTTGCCGTTGCTCCAGAGCTTGTTGAAGCGATCCTCGCTCTCGGCGAGAATTTCGACTGACGCCAGGTTCGCCGCTACGTCCGGGATGGTCAGCGCGCTGCTGAAAAGGTTGGGACGCGCTTTCTGACGGATATATTCAATGAGAGTTTCGCTCCCGGCTATGACACCGCCCATGACTCCGAAGGCCTTTGACAGAGTACCTACTTCGACGTCGACCCTGCCGTGGAGACCGAAATGATCCACTATTCCCCTTCCTCCGCGGCCGAGAACTCCTTCACCGTGGGCATCGTCGACTACGACTATAACGCCGTACTCTTCGCAAAGGTCAACGATTTCCGGCAGTCTTGCGATATCGCCGTCCATGGAAAAGACGCC
>JAHDOX010000022.1 GCA_018434645.1 Synergistales bacterium
TCAATCGAATGCGGGCCGCTGGAAGACCCCTGGACCGAGCCTCCCAGCGATGCTTTCAAGATGACTGTCGATCCGTGGAATGCACCGGATAAACCCGAATATATCGAAATAGAATTCGAGAAGGGTATTCCGGTATCACTCAACGGAGAATACATGGACGGTGTCAGCCTAATTGCGAAATTGAACGAAGTTGCCGGAAAGCACGGTGTAGGGCGTATCGATATGATAGAAGACCGACTCGTGGGATTCAAAAGCAGGGAAGTCTACGAATGCCCCGCTACGGTAGTCCTTCTCCAGGCGCATCAGGCGCTGGAGACAATGACATTGTCCAAAGACATACTGACTACTAAACCCAATTTGTCCTTGCAATACGCCGAACTGACCTACGTAGGCTATTGGTATTCACCGCTCAGGACCGCCCTCGATGCCTTTTTCGATTCCATTCAAAAACACGTAACTGGAGTTGCAAAGGTCAGGCTTTACAAGGGAAATGCCGTAGTAGTGGGACTCAAGGCGGAAAAATCCTTGTATGTGGAGGACATTGCCACTTATTCAACCAACGATGCTTTCGATCACGAAGCGGCGAAAGGGTTTATCACCATCTGGGGGCTTCCTGTGGAAACCTGGAAATCCGTCCATTCGGAAAAGGGTATGGATATCAAGGAGCTTAAGGTGGTAGGAGCCGGCAAGTAAAAATAACAGAGGGTACCGTTCCTTTTCTTGAATCGGGACGGTACCCTCTATCTAATATCTAATATCCCCTGATACGGAAATATTCGAAAAGGTTTTCCGGAAAACTCCACTGCACCGAGACGTCACATACAACAGCGTGAGGCGGACCTTTTCTCAACCAGTCTATCATGTCCTGTACTGCTGTCTCTTCTCCTTGAAGGATTGCATCGACATCTCCGTCGGGGCGGTTGCGGATCCACCCTTTCAGGCCCAATGATTCAGCTTTCTGAACGGCTTGCCATCGATAGCCTACTCCCTGCACGATTCCTGATACCCTTACGTAGGCTTCTTTAAGCGGCATCATTTTACCCCCCGCCGTAATGTTCCTCGCGATCCGCAGGGTTTAGTGTATCATCGAAAAAAGCCATCTGAAAGAACTTGACCCAGCCGAGGTTTAATTAGTTGGAGGTGTTTTTGTGAACAGCAGGGCTCGTATAAAAGAAATGCTTGAAGCTCACGGAAAGAAAGCATTGGTGGTACTGGATGAAAACCCCTTTCACCCTTCCGGAGGAGGGCAACCTGGAGATCGTGGGCTACTATCTGGAGAAGGTTTCGAAGCCGAGGTAAAAGACTGTTTTATTCGTGACGGAGTACCTGTTCTGCAGCTAAAAATAAAAAAAGGTCAGGTTGCAAGAGACATGGCCGTCGAAGCAGTTGTTGACGTCGAAAGGAACAGGGTTCTTTCGCGCATGCATACGGGAGAACACATCCTCAGCAGAATCTTGGAAAACAGGTATGAAGGGCTTCATGTCTACAAGGTAGCCATAAGCGAGGAAGAGAGCACTATTTCCTTGTCCTATGACGGTGAAATAAACTGGGAAATGCTTTTTTGGGCGGAAGAGAGGGCACAGGAAATCGTTATGAAAGATATGCCGGTTCAGATACAGGTTATGAGCCGGGAAAAGGCGATGGAAATCCAGGACCTCAAGATCAACTGGGAACGTGTTCAGGATTCAGGTATCAGGGTGGTCTCAATTCCCGGATTCGATACCATAGCCTGCTCCGGAACGCATACCGCTTCCACCGGGCAAGTTGGTGGTGTCCTGGTGACCGGATTCAGAGGATCTGCGCCGGAATGGTCCGTTGATTTTACCATTCACCGGGAAAGATACCTAACGGCATATAGCCGGGTAATACGTCCACTTTTGCGGAACATCGGCTGTCCCCTTGAAAAGCTTCCGGGTGTTTACGAAACATTACATAACGAACGCAGAGAGTTGTTCAAAAGTCTTGACAAGCTGAAAAACATGGTATTGTTACCGTGGGAAAGAAACGAGTGGGATGGAATTTCAATTTTGTCGGTTGTGGTCGAAAACCTGCCGGTGGACTTGATAACTCCGTCGGTGCGAAAAAAGATGGAAACAGGGTCGGCATCGATCATTTTTGCCCTTTCCGTCGATGGGCCGGGGAAAGCCTCTTTCGTTCTGGCCCGGGAAGCGAGCCTTGAAGTTGACCTTCGAACTTTCATAAAGGATAACCCTCAACTTGGGGTCCGCGGCGGAGGAGGGCCGCAATGGGTGCAGGGGATGACATCCGAGACGTCCTCGAAAGCATGGTTGAAGGCCCTTGAAAAGTTGACAATAAGTAATTATTAATATTTATTCTTGATACAAGAAGGAGACTTCCGTGGGAGTCGCGCGTTCTGACAGATTCTTATTCAGAAAGGCGTGACAGAAATGAAAGATACAAATATCTGTATAGTGTTAAGAAAAAGCTATTCTGCGGGACAAAAACAGAGAAAAAAGGCAAGGATCGCAAAGCCTTTCGGACATCTTTTCGATGGCAACTTGAGCACCTTTTTCCCTGGTTTGCGTAAAAGAGTCTGTCTCAGGGATCTGGTTGATTGATGGAAGGAAGAAAACAGGCATAGAATCAAAAACCGGCGGCTGGAAACAATTTACATCACAATGATGTTCCCAGTCACCGTATGGTTTCAGCCTCGTGTTTAAAAATTTTGCAAAAAATCGGTTTCAGGTGGTAAGGTCTCAGGAATGGAGGAGTCGACGGAATGCTTGTTCTTTTCTTTTTCTCATTAAGCGCCGCGGCTATAACTTTCGGCATCGCTTATTCCTACGGTGTACGCCTGCCTGTGTTGTTCCTGACGAAAGCGTTCAAGAGCGACACCTGGAGCAGCGATAACGAGCTGAATGCAGAAGTTGACGAGGAAGAAATACCATCTGCAGCAAGAAAAATAATCTGGTACCCCCTTCGAACGATACTCTTTCTTACGGAGACTTATATACAAACCGGATGGGGCGCATACTGCGTCCTGAGGGCTTATGAGGCCATATCGAAAGCGGGGTTGCAATCAGGCTGGGGATATCACATTGCCGCGTTCTTTTTGTGTGTAGGTGCTTTGGGTTACCTCGCGCGGA
>JAHDOX010000077.1 GCA_018434645.1 Synergistales bacterium
CGATATGTTGATCGTGATTCCGCGCTCACGCTCCTCCGGGGCCTTGTCGATCATCTCAAAGGGCGTGTAGTCCGCCCATCCAACTGATCCCAGCGTCTTCGTGATCGCCGCCGTCAACGTCGTCTTGCCATGGTCAATGTGCCCTATCGTACCTATGTTCAAGTGAGGCTTCGATCTGTCAAAATGTGCCTTCGCCATCTTTAGAGAACCTCCCCGCTTCGTTTTCCCCTTTTCGGGTTCCGCAAGATACGCTGGATGATTGTATCACAGCTTCTTATACAGACCAAAAGAGACCCGGTCGGGCGCGAAACACCCCGGATCTCTTGTGAACCTGGAGCCGACTTCCGGACTCGAACCGGAGACCCCATCCTTACCATGGATGTGCTCTACCTACTGAGCTAAGTCGGCCTGTTTTTTGCGATGGTGGGGGGAGGAGGATTCGAACCTCCGTAGACGTATGTCGGCAGATTTACAGTCTGCTGCCTTTGACCGCTCGGCCATCCCCCCGCTGGTTGAGCCCTGTGGGGCTTTACGGTGCCCGTTTCAACACCTGAAGTATCTTATCAACTTCTTCGGAGTTGTCAAGAGAGACGGGTCGGATTTATCCCTGATACGCTCAGGATCTTATTTCTCTCCTCATAAAGGCCACGTAGGAAACGCCGAAACAGACAATCGAGAGCGCAGCCAGAACCGTCAGCTGAGGCCATATGACCATCAAGCTCTGCCCCAGGGAAAGAGGCGACGGAATAAAGCCCTGCAGCCGGTCGGGCAAAAGGGGCCCCAGTATTCTAACCGCGGGGTTTAACATCGCCAGTGAAACCTCCTGAAGCAGATAGGCAGGCGAAAACCTCATGATGGCGATTCGAAGCTCTTCGTGCCTGATGAGTTCCTGCGGAGTCGAGTCCGCTCCCAGGGGGACTATTTGATCGGCGATAATACCCGCTATCATGTGTATAAAAAACCCCAGGACAATCCACACACCAAGAGCCGCCAGGGCAGAAGTGGATGTCTTGTCGAAGAGTATGGAAAAAAGTATGGCCAAGCTCAGCCAGAACGAGATATAGAGCATGGATGCCAGGAAAAACACCGTGCTTCGCGCGATCTCGGCCGTGTTGGGAACGATGCCCAACCTGCCTATGGAGACACCGCCTATCAGGGCGAGAATCGCCGCCGTCATGACGCCTGCCGTAGCCAGTGCCGCCAGGAACTTCCCGTTGATAACGCTGTCCCTGTAAATGGGCTGAGAGACGAGAAGACTCAACGTCCCCCGTTGCCGTTCCCCGTTTATGGCGTCAAAGCCGAGGATTATCCCCAGAAGCGGCGCCAGGAAGGTTATGAAATAAAGAAAGGACGGTAGAGCGCCACCGCTTTCCGTCAAAATGGACAGAAAAAGGTATTGTCTTTCCGCCATCAGGACGCCGGGGCTTTCCACCGCCGAAAGCGACGCGGCAAGACTGGCAAGTACCACGATAGCGGCGATAACTGCAAACCTTCTGCTTCCAAGATGATCAGCCATTTCCTTTCGAAACACGGCACGAACGCCCTTCACGGCTCACACCTCCTGGAAATACCGAAGGTAGATTTCCTCAAGGCTGTATTCTTCTCCCCTGACTTCCATAGGAAGATAGCCCCTATCGAGGATATCGCGGATGATTTCCTTTTGCCTGGTCTCGTCGAAATCAGCCACAACCGCGTCTCCGAGCCTGCAAAACCCCGAAAGGCCTTCAATGGTCGCCAGTTCTTCCTCTTTTACCGGTTCCTCCCCTTGCGAGACAATTTTCACGGTTTTCCTGCGTTCTCCCAGGATCTTCCTCCCGATCTCCTCGATAGTGCCTGAAGCGATCATGGAACTACTGTACATGATCCCGACCCGGTCGCAGACACGTTGTACCTGGTAAAGCATATGGGAACACAACATGACGGTCACACCGTATCTGTCGGCAAGTTCCCGGATCAGGGCCAGGATCTTCTCCACGCCTTCGGGATCGATTCCCGCGGTGGGTTCGTCAAGAATGGCAAGTCGAGGCTCTTTCATAAGCACTGACGCCAGGCCGAGTCGCTGTCTCATTCCCTTTGAAAACGTCCCGACCGGTGAGTCGATCACCCTGGCCAGGTCGACCTTTTCCAGGGCTTCCTCCACCGCTTTTTTGGCTTTGCTGCCCGAAATGCCGTTCAAGTCGGCAAGGTACAAGAGGTTTTCCCTGGCCGTGAGGTCCTCGTAAAACTCAACGTTCTCGGGAAGATAGGCCGTAACCCGCTTGACTCCAAGAGGTTCCCTGACAGGGTCCATTCCAAGGACTCTGGCGATCCCCGAAGTTGGCTCAGTCAGCCCTAAAAGCATCAGGATCGTAGTGGTCTTTCCCGCTCCGTTCGGACCCAGAAGGCCAAAGACCTCCCCCTGTCCGATTTCAAGGTCCAGACTGTCGACGGCCGTAAAGGGCCCATACTTTTTGGTAAGCCCCTTGGTCTGGACTGCCATTTCCATTTTTTATCGCCTCTTCAGCTTCCAGAAAATTCCAAAAAGAAGCGCCAATACAGCTACTATTATGCCGATTCCGACCCAACCCCATGTAGTGGGCACCTTCACCGTTGCCCTCAGGGCAATCGTATCCTGGCTCTGGTCGCCGGCGGCGGTGACCGTCACCTGGTAATCACCCGGGATAGTCCGATCCGGAGCCTTGATGGTCATCTTGACCTGGTCGGGCTTCCCCTTGACTGAGTAAGCATCGAGCGACTGCACTTTGTCGGGCTCGAAGGATACTTCCCATCCTTCGGGTTTGGAAGAGTAAATCTCGATATTTTCGACGGCGGCCGTGCCTTCGTTCCACAGGTATAAAACCAGTGTCTTTTCCTTGCCCGCTACGGTTTCAAAGCTAAGCCGCTGTGTTTCTGGTATCAGCTTAAGGTTGTAGGTCCCGGTCACGACGGCTTCCAGTTCAAGCTGCGCCTGTTCTTCCCCCGATACCGCGATGAAAGTAAGGGGGTATCGGTTTTTTTCAACCCTCAATGGGGGAATGACAGTGATGTTGAGCCTTTCCGTGGAACCGGATCCCACTTTAAGAGACTGAATTTTCCTGTCCGATTCCCAGCGCGGCGTGACATGGCCCGACCATCCGGAAGGAAGAGACAACTTCAAGTCGGCGACAACATCTTCCTGGCCCTGGTTTTTCAGGCCGACTTCATAGGTAAAATTCTTCCCTGCAGGGTTTTCCACCACGGGATAGGAACATTCGAGAGCCAGGACCTCCTCGACGGGAGCTATTTCCTCCGCCACCAGATTGAGGGTAATAGGAATTACCAAAGCTTTTTCGCCCGTTTCATGCTTCACTACCAGCGAAAATTCATATTCACCGGGTTGGGTCGTTTCAAGTGGCTCCAGGACAAGAGTCGCCTTGACCCTGTCGAAGGGGTCGTCTTTTCCCAGCATCACGCGGGAAACCCCATGCCCGCGCCACTTGTCGCTGACGAGCCTTGCGTCCCATTTTTCTTTATCGGGGCCCTCCAGTCCAACCTCCAGAACGGCTTCATGATCTGAGTCGTTTTTGAATGTAATGTCCATTTCGGCCTTTTCTTTTCGGCCTATTATGATCCCCGTATAGGGGACATGGACGGTGACACCTTCTTCCTGTAATGAAGTTGCCTCAAAAGCGCGGGCAGGCCCTTCGGCAAGAATGAAAACACCCAAAAAAAGAAGCAAAACCAGTGAGCATAATTGTCTTTTCAATGGTTTTCACTCCTTTGCTTTTAAAGAATTTAAAGTGTATCAATTGAACAACTACGCACGGAAGGGCACCCTTAAAGGCATGCCCTCCCTTTTTAATGCTATGGAGCCGGCGATCCGATTCGAACGGACGACCTGCTGATTACAAGTCAGCTGCTCTGCCAGCTGAGCTACGCCGGCCTGGCGAATTTAATTATAAAATGGCTCCTACCGTTGTCAACCGTCCTTTTCGCTTTCTGCGAAGGCTTCTTCAGCTTTCTGGATGAAAACCTTGAGCCCGGCCTGGCGGACATATTCCTTTTGTTTCATTTCTTTGAGTTTTTCGATGATTTTGTCTACGCACCCGCAATCGTCGCATATCATGAAGGCCCAGTTTTTCCCCGGGAAGACGGAGGTACCCCAGTGGGTCTTGTCACCTTCGTTGTCTCTTCCAAGCACATCCGTCCAGACAGTGTATGACCGCGCCCCGGCGGAATCCAGAAGTTCCGAAACATCTTCTCCAATGCTCTCGTTGCAAAGTATCCATAGCATTTTCATTCTTCCGTCACCTCCCGTGCCTCGACGAATCTGGGCCGGCGCCGGATTCTCTCCTCGACGAGGCTGTATAATACCGGGACCAGCACCAGTGTAACCAGCATCGATACCACAAGGCCCCCCATGACGGAAACAGCGAGCGGTTTCCACAACTCTGCGCCCTGACCCCGGCTTACGGCCATTGGAGACATCCCGAAAAATGTGGTGAATGTCGTCATTAGAGCCGGTCGCAGCCTCCTGATCCCGGCCTGTATCAAGGCATCCCTGAGCGGAGCTCCTCTTGCGCGCGTCAGGTTGATGTAATCAACGAGCACGATGGCAATGTTGACGACTATGCCCACCAGCATGATGATCCCCAAAACACCCTGCAGTGAGAGGTAAAGACCCGTCAGAAGGTAGGCCGCTGCAACGCCCGTAAGTGCGAAGGGGACGCTGAACATGATTACCAATGGATCCAGATAAGCCTCATACTGTCCCGCCATGACCATGTAGACCAGAAGAATCCCCAAAAGCACCAGGTACCTCATCTGCACGAAGGCCTTTCTCTGTTCCTCTACCTCCCCCCCGAATTCGATCCTTACACCGGAAGGGATTTTCATTTGATCTATCAAGCTCCTTACATCCGCGGTTACTTCGCCCAGAGAACGACCATGCACGTTGGCGTCAACGGTTATGTACCGCTGACGGTTTTTCCTGTCTATCTGGGGAGGGCCCAGATCCTCTCGAATGGTAGCGACGTTGGAAAGCCGCACAGGCCGTCCCGTGACCGAAGGCACAAGCAGCCTGCTGAAAATTTCGATGTCGTCTTTTTGTGACTCTTCGAGACGTACCCTGATGGGATAGTTGTCCTCTCCTTCCCAGTAATCCTGGTCGGTGAGATAACCATAGAAATACGTTCTCATCGCCGCTCCTACGGAAGCCGTCCTGACACCCATAAGAGCTGCCTTTTCCCGGTCGAGCTCAACGTGTATTTCAGGCCTCGGTTCCTTTTGGCTTACGGCTACATCCACCGTCCCCTGGACGGAATCAATTTGTTCAGCGATCAAATTCGACACCGACCGGACCTCTTCCAGATTTTCACCGTATACCTCGACACTCAATGGCTTGGAGCCTAAAAACATCGCCTTTATGGGGGAACTGACCAGGACTGTCATTTTTTCTATTCTCGGGATGTTTCTCATCCACCGGCGGATCCCATCGGCAATTTCGAAGGCCGAACGATCCCGTTCGTTTTTGTCCACAAGCCTCAAACCAACGGTTCCTATGTTCGGCCCTGCTTCCTGCCCCACTGCAACGGTGAAACCCTCTTCTTCACGGCCGTCGAAACCGAAGACATATTTCGCTTCCGAAACGTTTTGTTCGCAATAGGCGATGATTTCGCGCACGACCCTGTCGGTTTCCTCGATGCGCGTGCCTTCCGGCAGGTGAAAGGTGATTACGATGTCCCCGGTATCGGGTTCCGGGGTCAGCTCCGTCCCGACAAACCTAAAACTCATAAAGGTCATGGCCATCAAAAGCAGCGCCAGAGCTATGACTTTCTTCCGGTTGGATAAACTCCAAAGGAGAATATCCTTGTATGTGTTTTCGAGGGCGGAGAAAAACCTTTCGGTCCATTTATGAACGAAAAGTTTTCCCGGCTCCGCATGGAAAAACTGACCGCCCATCATGGGGATGAACGTGAGGCTCACAAAAAGGGATGACGACACGGCAAGCACCATGACCACCGTCAGGGACTCGAAAAAGACACCCACAAGGCCGCTTATGAAGGCAAGAGGGAGAAGCACCACAACTGTGGTCAAGGTGGATGCGAACATGGCTGGTCCTACTTCGCCTGCGCCGAGTATGGCCGCCGTTTTTTTCCGTTCACCTTTTTCGATGTGGAAAATAATCTGGTCCGTGGCGACAATCGCATTGTCCACCACCATGCCGCTTGCCATTGCAAGGGCGGAGAGGGTAAAGATGTTTATTGTATATTCCAGCCCTCCCATGGCGATGAAAGTCAGTATCAGTGAAAAGGGAATAGCCCCGCAAACCACTAAGGACGCCGGGAGGCGCTTGAGAAAAGTCCAGGTGACGAGAAAAACAAGCACGATACCTGCACCAAGGGACAGTGCGAGGTTTTTGATGGCGCTGGTTATAAAGTCCGCGGTGTTCATTACGATATCGTAGGTAACGTCTTCGGGGAACCTTTCTTCTTTCAGTTTTTTCATCCGCTCGATTATGCCGTTGGCCACGTTGACGCTGTTCGCGTCGGTGTTTTTCATTACTATAAGCACCAAAGCCTCGCGCTCTCCTTGCCAGGCATGCATGATGGGATCCCGGAAGGTGTCCGACACATCAGCTACTTCATCCATGGTTATGGGCCTGCCTTCATGGCTCCCTACAACTATGTTCCTGATCTCTTCCACCGATGAAAAACGGCCGGGCACACGGACAAAGTACTCCGTTTCGCCCCGGTCGAGCGAACCTGAGGGTATGTTTATATTCTCGCTTTCGAGAACGGCGGCCAAAGTCTCCGTCGACAGGCGGTATGCCTCCAGCAGATCCGCGTCGAGGCTTACCCTGATCTCTCGGGATTTGCCTCCGAAAATCAGTACCTGGCCTACCCCGGGAACCTGGGAAAGCTCCTGTGCAACTACGTTGTCGGCAAAATGATAGAGACCGTCGAAGGTTTTTTCCGCCGTCATGGACATCTCTATTACGGGGACCGTGCCTGAAGTTATCCTGAGAATGATCGGTTCCTCCACGTCATCGGGGAGGTCGTATTTGGCCATGGAAACGGCGTCACGCACGTCGCCTGTTCTCACATCGAGGTCCGTCCCCCATTCGAAACGGACTGATACGGCGGAAATGCCGTCCAGCGATTTGGAAATAATGTCATCCACGCCTTCTATCATGGCAAGATCGTCTTCCATGATCTTGGTAACCCGCTGCTCCACGTCGGTGGCGGAGGAGCCGGGCCATCCGGTGAGGACAGTTATTACAGGGGGTTCGATCTCGGGGAGCAAGTCGATATTGAGAGTTGCGAGCACTATGCTACCGATGATAATGACGCCGATGAAGACCATGAGCGTCGCTGCAGGGCGCCTTACGGATATTTCCGGGAGCTTCACCTCTCGTTCACCCTGACTTTCACACCATCGCCGATGCGCCGTGAAAGAGAGGCAATGACGTTATCGTCTCTCTCGAGGCCGGACGTTATCTCGACCCACTCTCCCTGCTCCAGGCCTGTTTCGATATTCCTGAGCCTCGCGCGGTCGTCATCCAGGACATAGCAGACGTAATTTCCCGTACCGGAAAGACGTATTATGGCATCCCTGGGCAATGCCGGAGCGGTTTTTTCCCCCAGCAGGATTTCCACGCGGGCAAACATTCCCGGTTTGAGTATACCTTCAGAAGGGAGCATGACTTCGACGGTTCCCCTGCGCGTAGCCGGATCCACCATGGGTGATACGTTGGTAACTTCTGCTTCAAACCGTTTTCCGGGAAGGGCATCAACTGTGACAACGGCTTTTTGCCCCTTTCGCACGGAAACGAAGGCGCGCTCCGGCATACCTCCGGAGACCTTTACATTGTCCTGGAGGGAGATGATGAAGGCAACCATGGAGCTGTTGCTCACGTCGCCCGGGTCGATGTTGCGCCTTGCTATTACACCCGATACGGGCGCTTCCACCCGATGGTAACCCTTGAAAATGCGCACCTGCTCCAGGGCCGTCTTTGCACTGACATAGGCCCTTTCAGCATATTCAAGCTGCTGCCTGCTGATGACTTCCTCTTCGTAGAGCGCGTTGTATCTTTCGTAATCGGCTTTTGCTGTCTCGTAAGTGCTTATCGCTTCGGCCAATTGCTGGTTGACGAGTTTTTCATCCACAACGGCCAAAGGGGCTCCTTCTTCAACGTGGTCTCCCTCTTCCACAAAGACCCTAAGCACGATCCTTCCGTCCACTCGAATTACTACGGCGGCCTTGGATTGGGGCTCTATATCGGCGGTAAACCTTACGTTCTCCCTAAAAAACACATCCTGCAGCCGAACGAGTTCCACGACGGGAAGATCCTCTTCCGGCTCAATGGTCTGAAGAAGGTGCTGCTGGTAGGCCCTGTATCCCGCAAAACCTCCGAAAAGAGCAAATACAGCGACTATTACGAGCCATTTCTTCAAAGGGACTTCACTCCCTTTCGGATGCAACTTGCATGATCGAGACAGGGCGATCCTGCAAGGTTCGACATCCAAGGAGTATCATTTACGCATGCATCGTCTTATCTATTGCTTTTGCTGTCAACAAATATCTTTTTAAAGTCCCGGGATGAATCATGGCACTGTCTTTTATTTAAATGCGTTCCTCCGCGTTTTGAACGAATGCGCGCAACCCCGCATGCTTGATTTCCGGGCGCTGTTTCATCTTCCTGATTTCTTCCAGGAGATGCCATGCCTTGCCTTCCACTTCTTCCACTACCAGAATGGCCCAATTAGTGCCCGGCCAGACCTCATCCCCCCAGTGGGTTCGACAACCACGATGACTGCCCAAAACATGCCTCCAGACGGTGTATCCCTCTACGTCGAGCGTCTCCAGAAGATCCATCACTTCCGGCGATATGCTTTCGTTGCAGAATATCCAGACAAACTTCATGAACTTGCCTCCTTCGCCTCTTCGAACCGCGGGTGACGGCGAATTCTCTCCTCCACCAGGCTATATACGACCGGAATCAGGATCAATGTTACCAGCGTGGCAAAGGAAAGACCACCGATAACGGAAATGGCAAGGGGACGCCATATTTCCGCGCCCTCCCCCCGGCTCAGCGCCATGGGCAGCATACCGAGTACGGTCGTCAACGTCGTCATGAGGATGGGACGCAAGCGCCGTTCTCCACCCTCCATAAGGGCATCCCGCATCGTAAGCCCTCTCGCGCGTAGAAGATTCACGTAGCTGACAAGAACGATAGCATTGTTCACTACGATTCCGATAAGCATTACCATACCCAAAAGGCCCTGCAGGGACATGTAAACCCCGGTCAGAAGGAACATTATCACCACACCTGTAAGGGCGAAAGGAATGCTGAACATGATTACGAAGGGGTCCAGCAATGCCTCGAACTGCCCCGCCATGACCATGTAGACAAGGACGATCCCCAAAAGGATCAAAAGGCCCATTTGCAGGAACGTATCGGCCATGTCTTCCACATCGCCTGTCACAGCGGTTCTCATCCCTGCCTCCAGTTCGATTTCTTCGAGCGCTTTTTCCACGTCCGCGGCTACTTCTCCGAGTGATCTACCCTCAGTGTCAAGTTCTATGGTAATGTATCGCTGCCTGCTTTTCCGGTCGATCTGTGGCGGCCCCAACTCTTCCTTCAGGGTGGCAAAGCTTGTTAGCCTGATCATCTCCCCAGTAGACGAAGGCACAAGCAGCTTGTCCAGGGTGTCCCAGGAATGGCGCTGCTGGGGTTCCATCCTGACCCATATGCCGTAATTGTCTTCGCCTTCCCAGTAATCCTCGTCGAACTCGACACCGTAATAATATGATCTCAATGTTTCCGCTACCGTCGAAGTCGAAACCCCGAGCAACGCCGCTTTTTCACGGTCGACTTCCACCCAGACTTCAGGCCTGGGCGCCTTTTGCGTGACTTCGATATCCACGGCTCCCGGAATCGTCTGCACTTTTTCCTTTATTTTGTCGCCGTACTCCAGTAATTCTATGACGTTGCTACCATAGAGCTCAATAACTATGGGTTTGCTGCTTCCACCCATGCGTATAGGGCTACTCACGGCCGCGCCCGCTGCTTCGAAATTC
>JAHDOX010000082.1 GCA_018434645.1 Synergistales bacterium
AAGATACATTGGGAACCTGAAGAAAGAGATCCGCGGATTGATAAAAACCACAGTACTACACGCGCTGTTACACAAAATGCGGGCTTTTTGAATGGGAAAAATCAAAAGCAATATTTTGTGTCAAAATAATAAAAAGAACAATGCTTGCGAGGAGCTCAAGCTACAGCGGAAAACGACCAAAAAGAATGAGGTGAAAACGTAATGACAAAAAGGGTGTTCAGCGGGATGCGTCCGACCGGAAAGTTGCACCTCGGTCATTTGGCCGGAGCTCTTTCCAACTGGGTTAAACTGCAGAACGAGTACGAAAGCTTTTACAGTATAGTAGACTGGCATGCATTGATGTCTGATTACGCCGACAGCAGCGGTATTCGGCAAAACTGCAGGGAAGTCCTTCTTGATTGGCTCGGTGCCGGGCTGGACCCCGAGAAGGCTACTATCTTCGTTCAGTCTCATGTCCCGCAGCATGTGGAGCTTCATGTTGCCCTTTCGATGGTTACGCCTTTAGGTTGGCTGGAAAGGTGCCCCACTTACAAGGAACAAATCATCAACATGCGCAACAAGGACCTCAGCACGTACGCCTTTTTGGGTTATCCTGTGCTGATGGCCGCTGATATTCTGGTCTATAAAGCCGAATATGTCCCGGTAGGTGAAGATCAGTCCGCTCATCTCGAACTGACCCGTGAAATAGTGCGGCGTTTTAACAATTTCTTCGGAGAGATTTTCCCTGAACCACAGACGCTGCTTACGGCAACACCAAAGGTCCCGGGAACGGATGGCAGGAAGATGAGCAAATCCTATGGAAATGCCATAAACATAGCCGATACACCGGAAGAAATATGGGAGAAGATCAGGACCATGATGACGGATCCGGCCCGAGAGAGAAGGACCGACCCGGGTGATCCGGAAAAATGTCCGGTCTGGGATCTTCACAAGGTTTTTAACGATAATGTCGAAGAGAAAGAAGAGATAGACGAAGGGTGCAGGACTGCAGGCATAGGGTGTATCGACTGCAAAAAGAAGCTCTTTACCCACTTGATGCAAAAGCTTGAACCGGTGCAAAAGAAACGCTCCTATTATTCCGAACACAAAGACGAGCTGGATGACGTCTTGCGGGAAGGAGCGAGGCATGCAAGAGAAGTTGCTTCGGCGACTATGGAAGAAGTATTGAAGGCAATCGGATTTGTACATAGGTAAAATCCAGCCGGGCTCGACTGAGGGAGGCACGATTACATTGGCTGGCGGCTCGTTCGAAATTCGTGTTGAAGGTTTTTCAGGTCCGCTGGACGTGTTGTGCCATCTTTTAGAAAGCCGCGAGATAGAAGCTTCTTCCATACGGGTCAGCGATATCATAGAAACCTATTTCAGGTTTCTGACACAGACCGAAAGACTGTCAATTTATGAGGCGGCTGAATTTTTGAGCCTTTGTTCCCGTATCCTTCTTGGGAAAATCAAGGCATTGCTCCCGGGAGAAAACCTTGAAAACGACGGGGGTGAACCTGATAACGAGGCCGATGAAGAAGCGTTATTGGATGTCTTGCAACGTTACAGACCCTATCGCGCTGCCGCCGAACTGCTCATGACGTTGCAGGAAAGGCGCGAAAGGCACTTTATAAGGGTAGTCGAGGAAGACGAAACCGCCGCTTACGAACTCAAGGACCTGTACTCTTTTTGCAGGCAATGGTGGTCTTTGTATGCTTCCTATGCAGGTAGCAAGGGAAAAAGCAAAATAGCCTCCGGAGAGCGTCAGGAAGGTTTTCTAGACCCCGTTCCGGAAGAAAAGCAGGTTGAAGAAAAAATCAGGGAGCTGCAGCAAAGGTTTTACAAAGAAGGGGAAATTCCTCTTGAAAAGCTTGTTCCGAAAAGATCAGACAGGAGTTTACTTGTCGTTACTATTTTGGCCCTGCTCGAAATGTGTCGACTCGGCTGTGTAAGTCTCAGCCAGAAAGAAGGTTTTGGAACTCTTTGGATCAGGAGCCTGAAACATGCTGTCATTGACGGCCCGATGTATTGAAGCTTTGCTTTTTGTGGCCAGTGATCCGATAACTGAAGAAGAGCTTTCATCGGTCCTTTGTGTAACCGTGGATGATGTCAAAGAAGCGCTGGAAGAACTTGTCGAACATTACAGTGATCATCATTCACTTGCACTGATACGTGTTTGCTCTGGATGGAGAATGGCTACAGAAGACAGAATGGCAGGAATTATATCTTCTTTCAGGGAAACTTCACAAAAACAAAGGGTGCGCCTCAGCAAGGCATCCCTTGAGACCCTGGCCGTAGTAGCTTTTGACCAACCTGTAACCAGGGCGGAGATAGAAGAGATTCGTGGAGTCCGCTGCGATCGTGTCATTGAGACGCTTCTTTCGCACGGGCTCATAAAAGTCGCCGGGAGAAAGCCCGGAACGGGGACTCCCTTGCTCTATCGCACCACTGATAAGTTTCTCGAAAAGTTCGGCCTCAATTCCATATCCGATTTGCCCACTCTCGAGGAAATAAGAGAAATGTCCTTGGAAATGGAAGAAAGAGACGTTGATGAAGAAAGCCAGACATGAAAATCTTGGAAATGGACGGGTTCGCCTCAATCGCTATCTGGCCTCCTGTGGTCTAGGTTCGAGGAGAAACGTGGAGATACTGGTTACAAAAGGTCGGGTAACGATTAATAGTGTCACCATTACGACGCCCGCCGCAAGAGTGTCGGAAGGTGACTTGGTGGAAGTCGACGGAGTGCCCGCCAAGCCCCGTGAAAAGCTGTATGTTCTTTTCAACAAACCGCCCGGCTATGTCTGTTCTGTACGGGACACACATAACCGTACGATTTTCGACATTTTGCCGGCTAAATATGCGAAGGAAGGGATCTTTCCAGTCGGAAGGCTTGACAAGATGTCCGAGGGACTGTTGATCCTGACAAATGACGGTCAGCTTGCCCTCGGCTTGACCCATCCGCGCGAAGGAAAAGAAAAAACTTATGACGTTCTGGTGAGCACACCTGTCGGGGAGCATCAGCTTGCGTTGTTGAAAAAAGGGACATTTTTTCAGGGAAAACGCTTGCGGCCTGCACGTGTCTTTGTGCTTGAACGTAAGCCGCGAAGCCGATGGATACGATTTGTTTTAAAAGAAGGGGTCAAAAGGGAGATACGTCACATAACCAATGCCGCGGGCTTGCAAGTCGAGAGATTGGTACGCGTTGCCATCGGCAAATGTTGGCTTGAAACCCTAAAACCTGGAGAGTGGGTTGAAACATCAAAAGACGAGCTGATTTCGAAGATAAATCAGGGCGGAGCCATCTAGGAAGGTTGAAAATGACAAAAGATAAAAAAAGGTTTGTAACCATCACGATAGATGGACCGGCAGGAGCCGGCAAGAGTACCGTCGCCCGGCGTGTCGCGGAAAAACTTGGCTTCGAGTATCTAGATACCGGCGCTTTATACCGGGCAGTTACATTGTATCTTTTAGAAAAGGAGATCTCACCGGAAGACTCAGGAAAAATGAAAGAAGCCCTTGATGATTTGTCTGTAAGAATGGATTCAGGCAAAGTTTTTGTAAACGAAGAGGAAGTGACCGCAAAAATCAGAAGCGTTGTGGTGGAACGAAGTGTTTCAGACTACGCCAAATTGCCGCTGGTGAGAGATAAACTTCTTAAAATACAGGAGATGGAGGCCGAAAAAAACAACATTGTAGCCGATGGCCGTGACATGGGAACTACGGTTTTCCCAAGAGCCTCCCTGAAAATCTACCTCGTAGCCACGCCGACGGCACGAGCCTTGCGCCGATGGAAGGACCTTACCGGAGCAGGAGTGGAAATTACCGTTGAAGAAGTAAAGGAGCAAGTAAGAAAACGGGATACGCTTGACACAAATCGGGAGCAATCCCCCTTGAGGGTGCCTTCTGATGCCAAAATAATCGACACATCGGAAATGGAGATAGCCGAGGTGGTCGCAAAGATAATGGAAATAGCGGAAAAAATCAGGCGACAAGAAGGAGAAAAAGGCCAGTGAAACGGTTTCGGGAGAAGCTGTTTTATGCAATCGCCTGGATCATTTGTCGAGCCCTGTTCACCGTTTATAACAGGATGACCGTCAAGGGGTTGAGACAGGCCTTAAAACGGGAGGACCCGGTTATCATAGCGTCAAATCATTGCAGCAACCTGGATCCCGTTGTAGTCGGTTGTGCCTTCCCTAGAAGGTTGCGTTACCTCGCTAAATCCAGCCTGTTCAAGGTCCCGCT